>SLLJ01000477.1 GCA_007134165.1 Nitriliruptoraceae bacterium
CGTCGGACCGGGCTCGAGTTGGAGCACCAGCAGGTCATAGGCCGCGTCGGACAGCCGGGAGAGAACGGTACCGGGATCACCGAGAATGCAGCGCGCGTGCTCACTGAGCCCGGCCTGCTCGAAGCTCTGCACGGCCAGCGCGTGGCCGTAGGGGTCGGGGTCGATGCTGGTCAGCGCACGACGACCCGACAGGGCTGAGAGCAGCCACAGGCCGGTGACGCCGCCGGCACTGCCGACCTCGACTGCTGCGGCGGCTGAACGGCTGCGTGCGAGCCACGCGAGCAGCGCCCCGAACTCCGCGGGTGGCGCCGTGGCACCCGCCCGTTGCCGGGCGGCGGTCATCGCCTCGTCTTCGGCGGCCGTCAGCCGTCGCAGTTCGTGCCGCACGTTGGGATCCACCGCGACCGACCTCCCTTCGGATCGAGCCGGCACGGTACCGTCGTAGCTCCGAAGCTCAGGCATTGGGCCCGCACACGAGGTCCTTCTGCCACCGCAGGGAGCCGGTGTCCGGCCCGCCGCCCGTCGACGATCCTGCCGGGCCACCCACCGACCAGCCCACCGACAAGGGGCGCCGCGTGACCTACGACCGCGAGGAGTGGCGCCGCCCGTGGCGGGCCGAACAGCCGCCCCCGGGCCGTGCGGACCCCGGTAGCCCGGTTGCGGCCGAGGCGCTGGCACCGGTCGCACGCTTCCCTCAGGCGCCTCCCGCCGCCTGGGACGACCGTGCGTCCGGGCCGGGCTCCCCGGCCGGGTCGGTCCGACCGCCGGACACCACCGCGACGGTGGACGCGCCGGAGCGCCGGCGGCGCGGACGTGGACCGCTCGGGTGGCTGCTCGCCTCGGTGTTCGGGGCGGCGCTGGGCACCGCGGCCACGCTGGCGATCCTGCTGCCCGCCATGGAGGAGGAGCCCGCCGCCGTCGAGCCGGCACCGACCGCCGATGCCTCCGCACCCACGATCGAGATCGAGGGTGGGCTGCCGTCGGTGGTTCCCGCCGTCGCCAGCGCCGTGGCACCGTCGGTCGTCCAGATCGACGTCGTGGGGGTCGACGGACCGATGGGGGCGCAGCCTTCGCTCGGCTCCGGGGTCATCTACCGCTCCGACGGCTATGTGCTGACCAACCACCACGTGGTATCGGGGGCCGACGAGGTCCGGGTGCGCTTCGCCAGCGGCGACATCGTCGAGGCGACGGTGGTCGGCAGCGATCAACTCAACGACCTCGCGGTGGTGCTGGTGGACCGCTCGGGCCTGCCGGCGATCAACCTGCGGCCGGGTGACGAGCCGCTGATCGTCGGCGAGACGGTGGTCGCGATCGGCTCGCCCTTCGGGCTGACCGGGTCGGTGACCACCGGGATCGTCAGTGCCCTCAACCGCGACCTGGCCGTGGACGAGGAGGACGGGGCGGCCCTGGTGATCCCATCGGTCATCCAGACCGACGCGGCGATCAATCCCGGCAACTCTGGTGGGGCTCTCGTCGATGCCCAGGGCCGGCTGATCGGGATCAACACGGCGATCCTCAGCCGTACCGGCGCGAATCAGGGGGTTGGTTTCGCGGTCCCCGCCGAGCAGGCCATCGGCTCGGCGGACCAACTCATCGAGCAGGGGTTCGTGCGCCATCCGCTGCTCGGGATCAGCGGTATCGACGTGTCGCCCGAGTTGGCCGAGGAGTTCGGTCTCGAGGCCAGCCGCGGCGCCGTGGTCGACGCGGTGCAGGAGGGCACCGGTGCGGCGGCGGCTGGACTGCGTGCCGGGGACATCATCGTCGCGGTCGACGATCAGCCCCTGGCCACCATGGGCGACCTGGTCGCCGAGGTCCGTCGCCGCCAGCCCGGCGAGGTGGTCGTGCTCAGCATCGTGCGCAACGGCGCCGAGCTCGACGTCGAGGTGGAACTCGGCGAGCGCCCGCGCGGCTGACCCAGGCGGCCGAGGCCGACCGCGGCGCTACGCTGGCGGCGGCGGACCGCGCCCGGAGGGGGCCTCTCGTGCCAGGAGCCCAGGAGTTGCTCGTCATCGCCATCGTGGCGCTGCTCGTCTTCGGCCCGGATCGTCTGCCCGAGATCGCGCGCACCGCCGCCAAGGCGATCGCGAGGTTCCGTTCCGAGACCCAACGGGGGATCGAGGAGCTCAAGCGGGCCGCCGAGGTCGAGGACCTCGAGCGCGAGCTGCGCGACATCAAGCGGGACCTGACCTCCACCGGTACCGCGCTGCGCGGGGACGTCGAGCGCAACATGCGTGCGGGGCTCGCAGCGGCCAGCCCGTCGACGGCCCTTCGCGCCGATCACGATCCACCTCCGGTCGATCTGCAGGCCACCTGATGCTCACGCCGCCGGACTGGCGTCCGGTCACGTTCGGGCTGGCGATCGCGGCCTGGTCCTGGGCGGCGGTTCGTAGCGGCCGGGTCGAGTCGCTCGATGCCCGGCTCGGCGGTCGGCTGTCCCGGCCGTGGGGCCGGGGGACCGATGTGATGGTCGCGGCCGCCACCGACCTCGGGTCGGTGTACGCGGTGGCCGGGATCGCCGGTGCACTGGCCGTTCGGGGCCGGCGTAGCGCGTCGGGGTCGGCCCTGGCCGCCGGGGCGGCCGCCTGGGGTGCGGCGCAGGCCGCCAAGCCCCTACTGCCCCGTCCGCGGCCGTACCAGGGGACACACGGGCACCGGCTGGTCGCCGAGCCGGCCGGGACGTCCTGGCCCAGTGGCCATGCCGCGGTGGCTGCGGCGCTGGCCGCGGTGCTCGCGCCCCGACTGCCGGCACGCGCGCGGCCGGCCGTCGCCGCAACGAGCCTGGCGGTGGGGTGGTCCCGGGTCTACGTCGGGGTGCACCACCCGAGCGACGTGCTGGCCGGACTCGGCCTGGGCACGGCGGTCGGTGCGGTCGTCGCGGGCTCGTCTACGACATCGTCAGCGGCAGGGCGCGACCGACCAGCGACCCGCGGCGGGAGGCCAGCGTCTCGGCGATCGAGGTGATCGCCCGGGCGGCCGGGACGTCCGGGTGGGAGACCACCAGGGGCACACCGGCGTCGCTGCCCTCACGCAGCCGGGGGTCGATCGGGATGCGGGCGAGCACCTCGGTGCCCAGCGCCTCGGCGAGTTCCTCGCCCCCACCGGATCCGAAGATGTCGTGGGTGGTGCCCGAGTCCGGGTCGGTGAAGCCGGCCATGTTCTCGATCACCCCGGCAACGGTCATGCCGGTCTGCTCCGTGGCCTTTCCGGCCCGCAGGGCGACCTTCTGGGCGGCCTGCTGTGGGGTGGTGACCACCAGCATGTCGGCGTTGGGCAGCATCTGCGCCAGCGAGATCGCGATGTCGCCGGTCCCCGGTGGCAGATCGCAGATCAGGAAGTCGAGGTCGGCCCAGTGCACGTCCCCGAGGAACTGCTGGATCGCCCGGTGCAGCATCGGTCCACGCCAGATCACCGAGCGGTCGGGGTCGGTGAAGAACCCGATCGAGATGACCTTGCAGCCATGCGCCTGCAGCGGCATGACCATGCCTTCGAAGGCCACCGGCTTGCCCGACACGCCGAACATCCGCGGGATCGAGTAGCCCCAGATGTCGGCGTCGAGCACCCCGACCCGGAACCCCTGCTCGGCGAGTGCCACGGCGAGGTTGACGGTGACGGTGGACTTGCCGACCCCGCCCTTGCCCGAGGCGATCGCGATCACCTTGGTGGTGGAGTCGGCGGAGGCGAACGGGTTGTCGAGCTCGGCGTTGGCCGCGCCCTTCTCGGCGCGCAGGCTCGCCGACAGCGACTGTCGTTCGGTGTCGGTCATCGATCCGAAGGCGATCTGGACGTCGTCCACTCCGTCGAGGCGGACCACGGCGTCCGTGACCTCGCGCTGGATTCGGTCCTTGAGCGGACAGCCGGGGATGGTGAGCTTGACGCGGACGCCGACCGTGGCGCCCTGCACCACCACCTCCTCGACCATGCCGAGCTCGGTGATCGGCTTGCCGATCTCCGGGTCGTCGACGGTCGCGAGGACCTCCATGACCTGTTCCTGCGTGGGCACGCTGCAACCTTTCCGACGGATGCCTGGACCGCCGCGCGTGAGTGAGGAGCGGCGGCGAGCCGATGGTAGCGGCGTGGGCCGATCAGTCGATCGGGGCCGGGGCGGGAAGCTGGTCCGAGGGCTCGTCCCCGGCCGCCACGGGGCTTGCCAGGGTGTGGCGGCACCACGGGCAGGTCGTCCAGACGCTCTCGACCGCCCGTCCGCAGCCGGAGCAGTGCTCGGTTCCCAGCGGGTGGGCGCACTGGGGGCAGACGAGGTAGTCGTCGGCCACGGCCGCCGCGCAGCTCGGGCAGCGCGCGACCTCGCCAGCGGGTTCGGGGGTGGTGCGCAGCGCCTCGTCGAAGGTGATCACCCCGTTGCTGGCGCGCAGGACCGCATCCTCGCGCATGGTCACCATGCCCTCGAGCCGGGCCCGCCGGGCGATTGCCGCCTCGCTGGCGCCGCTCAGGATCAGCTCGCGCACCTCCGAGGAGACGCTGAGGGCCTCTCCGATCGAGAGCCGGCCCCGTGCCCCGCTGCCCTCGCAGGTCCGGCACCCGGGGCCGGCCGTGGGTCGTGCGTCAGCTGGCAGCGACGCGGCTTCGAGGCCCAGCCGACGCAGCACCTGAGGGTCGGGCGCCTGGGGCACCGCGCACCGATCGCAGGTCCGCCTGGTCAGCCGCTGAGCGAGCACGAGCAGCAGCGAGGAGGCGACGAGGAACCGGTCGACCCCGAGATCGACGAGCCGGCCGATGGCTGATGCGGCGTCGTTGGTGTGCAGCGTGGCGAGCACCAGATGGCCGGTGAGCGACGCCTCGACGGCCAGGTGGGCGGTTTCGGCGTCGCGGATCTCGCCGACCAGCACGACATCGGGGTCCTGGCGCAGGACGCTGCGCAGGCCGCGGGCAAAGGTGAGGCCGATCTTGGCGTTGATCTGGGTCTGGTTCACGCCGGGCAGCTGGTACTCGACGGGATCCTCGAGGGTGAGCACGTTACGGGTCGGGCGGGTCACGGCCTCGAGCGCGGCGTACAGCGTGGTGGTCTTGCCCGAGCCGGTCGGGCCGGTCACCAGCACCATGCCCTGTGGGCGGTCCATCGCGAACAGCACGCGGTCGAGTACGTCCTCGGCCAGTCCGAGTTCGTCGACCTTGACCCGGTCGGCGCCCTTGGGCAGCAGGCGGATCACGACGGTTTCGCCGTACAGCGTGGGCATCGTGGACACGCGCAGGTCGACCTCGACGCCTTCGACGCGGACCATCGAGCGACCGTCTTGGGGCAGCCGGCGCTCGGAGATGTCGAGGCCTGACTGGATCTTGATGCGGGAGATCAGCTGGCCGGACATCGAGCGGGGAACCCGGGCCCGCTCGCGCAGCAGGCCGTCGATCCGTAGCCGCATTCTGATCCCGTCGCGGTCCGGTTCGAGGTGGATGTCGCTGGCCCGGGAGTTGACCGCGTCGGCGAGCAGCGAGTCGACCAGCCGCACCACCGGCTGGGAGGTCTCGGTGATCTCGGGCTCGTCGTCGAGATCGGCCGGCGAGGAGTCGTCGAACTCGTCGATGAGGTCCTTGGTGGCGTCCTGGCTGTAGACCTGCCGCCGGAGTTGATCGAGCGTGGAGGGGGTGGCGACCATCGAGCGCACCATGCGCACCTTGGCGGCCATGCGCAGGTCATCGAGCGCGGCGATGTCGGAGGGTTCGGCCGTTGCGACCACCAGCACGTCGCCAACGATGCGGATCGGGAGCACCCCGTGGCGCGCGGCGAGCCGGGCGGGGACCCGATCGACCGCTGCCGGGTCGGGGCGTTCCTCCAGCAGGTCGATCCGGGGCAGACGCAGTTGGGTGGCCACCCCGTCGGCGACGTCATCCTCGGAGGCCAGGCCGAGTCGAACGATGGTGGCCCCCAGCCGCTCGTTGGGGGCCTTGTTGTCGATCGCTACGGCCAACTGCTCCCCGGTGAGCACGCCGGCGCGCACCAGCAGTTCGCCGAGTCGGATCCGGCGACTGTTCGACCACCCGCCGGCCGACGGTTTCGCGGTCGGCGGCTGCTCGGGCTTCTGGCTGGCCATAGGAACCCCAGAGGTGGCGCCTGGGACGTCACGCATCGTAGGCTGCCCAAGTCCGGTGTGGCGCCTTACGTGGTGGGTCCGGTGAGTCCGAGGGTCGATCAGCGTGCACCCCGTTCGGCAACGACCATGGCTCTGCTGGTGCTGTCCGCCGCCGTGCTGCTGTCGGGCTGTCGGGTGGGGGCCGAGGTGCTTCTCCAGGTAGGGTCGGACGGTCAGGCCAGCGCTGAAGTCGTTCTGGAACTGGACGGCGAGGTGGTGCGCCAACTCGATGTGCTCGGCGTGGACCCGGCGGCCGAGCTCACGGCGGCGGCGGCCGCAGCTGACGCATGGCAGCTCGGGCGCGAGGCGGCGGTTGACGGTGGGCTGCGCCTGGTGCTGACCCACGACGAGGCTGCTGTGGAGGTGGTGACCGGGGCACTTCGCGAACTCGCCGCCGGTCTCGACGAGCGCGACCCGGCGCTGCTCATCGACCTCGAGGTGCGCACCGAACCCGACGGGGTGACGCTGCTGACCGGCACTGCGGGGGTGCGCGGGCCGGCCACCGCGGGGGCGGTGCGTGACGGGCAGGTGGTTGGGCCGGGGCCCGACGAGCTGTCGGCGCTGGTCGAGGACGCGCTGGACGCCCGGCTGGAGGTGCGCCTGCCCGGACGCGTCGAGGCGCACGACGCCGACGCGGTCGGGGACGGTGGCGCACTGCGCTGGCACCTCGACGTGCCGCGCGAGGTGACCGCCCGCTCCCGCCCCGCTGCGTGGCCGTGGTGGTGGTGGGCCGGTGGCGCGGCGGTGCTGGTCGGGCTGGCCGCCGTCGGGATCGGCGCTGCGCGGCGGTTCAACCGCGTGGGCTGAGCTCGAACATCTCGCAGTTGCGCTGCCAGCGCTCCAGGGCCGCCTCGCCGTCGGGCAGGTTGAGACGGGTGCCGAGCCCGAGGGTGGCGATGCGGGCGAACTCTTCGTCGTCGGTGACCCGGCGCACGTCGGCCTGCATCGTGCCGATCTCGGCCTTGATCTCCTTGGACTTCACGGTCAATGCCACCGTCGAGGCGGCATCGAGCCCTGGCAGCTGTTGTTCGCCTTCTCCGCGGATCACGAACAGAGCGCGGCCCTGCTGGACGTACCAGGCCGGACGCACCAGCGAGGAGCCGTCGGGCTGGGGGATGGTCAGCCAGCAGATCGCGCCCTTCTTGAGCGCCACCTCGGCGGCGTCGAGCAGCACGCCGGCGCCCGTCACCGACTCCGGGGCGTCGACGAAGACGGGGATGCGGGCAACGATCCGCCCGTCGATCGAGAACAGCAGGGTGTGCTCGGCGGTCGAGCCGATCGTCACCCGATCGGTCACCCGGCGACGGAAGAGGTCTTCGAACATCTCGCCCCGCAGCTCGATCGAGCGGGGTGGGGACTCCCAGATCACCTCCCCGTCGGGAGCGGCGAGGGCCAGCACCTCCTCGTAGACGCCCTGCGCGCCCTTGTACACGCGGTGGATCGCGAACGTGCCGGCCGGTCCGGGGAGCTCACCGGCGACGCGCAGGACCGGGTCGGAGACCCCGGTCTCCTCGTAGGCGGCGACGTCGAAGGCCATCGCGGTCATCAGCTTGACGCGGGTCATGCACCGCTCTCCTGGGACGCTCGCCGCGGCAGCCTAGCCGTCCGGCTGCTGTGGACCTCAGCGGAGCGCGTCCACGCGCGGCATTGGGCGGTTGACCACCGATGGTCGGCGGCGTAGCCTCGCCGGCGCGGACGTTCCCAGGTCCGTTCCGCCACACCCCCCGGGAGCGCGCGGATGACCAGCGCAGCGTCGGTCCTGGCCGAGGGGGAGGTGCTCGCGGGTTACCGCATCGTGCGCCACCTCGGGTCGGGCAGCTTCGGCCACGTC
This sequence comes from Nitriliruptoraceae bacterium, assembly GCA_007134165.1. Lineage (GTDB taxonomy): Bacteria > Actinomycetota > Nitriliruptoria > Nitriliruptorales > Nitriliruptoraceae > SKJO01. Next base: position 7,915 of record SLLJ01000477.1, read on the forward strand.
TACCTCGCCGATGAACTCAACCCTCAGCTGCAGCGCACGGTGGCGCTCAAGGTGCTGCGCGAGGAGTTCAGCGCCGATCCGGGGTTCCGCGAGCGGTTCTTCCGGGAGTCGCGGCTGGTAGCCCGGCTCGATGCACATCCCGCGATCGTGTCGGTGTTCGACGCCGGTCAGGCCGGCGGCTCGTTGTGGATCGCCACCCGCTTCGTCGAGGGCACCGACCTCAGGGCGGTGCTCGACGAGCGTGGGCGCCTGCCCCTCGAGGTGGTCGTGGGCGTGGTCGAGCGGGTCGGTGGTGCCCTCGATGTCGCCCACGAGGCGGGGGTCGTGCACCGGGACGTCAAGCCGGCCAACATCCTGCTCACGCGGGACCTGACCCGCGCCTACCTGGCCGATTTCGGCATGTCCAAGAACCTGGCCACGGGGGTGGACGACTCGATCACCCGGGCTGGGCAGTTCGTCGGCACGATCCGCTACGCCGCGCCCGAGCAGCTCGGCGGCGGCAAGGTCAGCGGGCGCAGTGACACCTACGCGCTGGCCTGCGTCGCCTTCGAGATGCTCGCAGGCCGCGCCCCGTTCGAGGGCACGCTCGAAGCCGTGATGGCCGGCCATCTGCTGCGCGACCTGCCGGATCTGCGCGAGCTGGTTCCCGGGCTGCCGGTGGGTGTGGCGTCGGCGATCCGCACGGCCACCGACAAGCAGCCCGAGCGGCGACACCCGACCGCCGGAACGTTCGCCGGGGCGCTGCGGCGCTCGCTGCCGTCACCGGCGGGCGGTGCATCGATCCATGCGCCGCCGCCGTCGCGCCGCGATCCGCCCGCACCCGCGCCCCCGCCGATGCCCTTTCCGGCGCCCGCGTCCGTGCCGGCGTCGGTGGTCGCGCCACCCGAGCGCCAGGGTGCGCGAATGGGCTCGGTGCTGGCCCTCGCACTGGGATTGCCGGTCCTGCTCGCCGCCCTGATCGGCGGCTGGTGCCTGCTCAGCGACGCCTGCGGGGTGGGCAGCCAGCGCCCGCCGACCCCGGTGACGACCGAACCGCCGCCGGAGACGGAGTCCTTGCCACCGGGTGCTGCCTCGGCTGAGCAGGAGCAGCTGCGTGGGTTCGTGCCCCCGCCGCTCGAGACCGGCTGCTCCGACGTGGTCCCCGAGGCGGCCTCGGTGGGTGCGTTGAACTGCACCCCGCCGGCGGAGGCGGCCGCCGACGTGGTCACCTACGACCTCTACGCGACCACCGAGGACCTCGTGGCGGCCTACGCTGACCTGACCGCGCAGCTGGGTGTGCTGCCCGACACCGTCGGACGCTGCCCATCGGAGGGGCCGTGGACCGAAGGAGAGCTCCAGCCGGGTCGGATGGTGTGCGGGCTGCTCGCCGCGGGGGGCGTCGTGGTGGGGTGGACCGACGAGCGTCTGCTGGTGGCCGCGGTCGCCTTCAACGCTGCCGGGGACAGCGAGGCGCTGCTCGGGTGGTGGGAGGGCAATGAGGGCGGCCCGCTGCTGCCCTGACCGGCGGTACGGTGCCGGGCAGACCAGGAGGCGAGCGTCACCGTGGCCGGCTTCGACCTGCACACCCACACCACTTGCTCCGATGGAACCACCTCCCCGGAGGCCAACGTTCGTGCCGCGCTCGAGCTCGGGCTCGACGGGCTCGGCGTCACCGACCACGACACCGTGGCCGGGTTCGAGCGGGCCCGCTCCGCGGCCGAGGGCACCCCGCTCGAACTGGTCCTCGGCACGGAGTTCTCCGCCGAACACCAGGGCGTGTCCGTGCACCTGCTCGGGCTGTGGATCGACCCGAGCTACGAGCCGCTGTCCGACGAACTCGAGCGGCTGCGCGACGAGCGTCTGGATCGGGCCCGGCGCACCGTGGAGCGCTTCGTGGCGCTCGGTATCCCGGTGTCGCTCGATCGGGTGCTGCAGATCGCGGGGTCGGCCCCCGTGGCGCGCCCGCACGTGGCCCGGGCGGTGGTCGAACTCGGCGCCGCTGCCGACCTGCGCGAGGTGTTCGACACCTGGCTGGCCGACGGCGGCCCCGCCTACGTCGAGAAGCACGCGGTGGATCCGGCCCGTGCCGTACGGCTGTTGGTGGCCGCCGGCGGGGTGGTGGTGCTGGCCCACCCGGGACTGTACGGCGACCGGTCGCATTCCGCGGGCATCCCCGAGGATCTCGTGGCGTCGATGGCCGACGCCGGGCTCGCCGGCATCGAGGTCGACCACCCCGATCACGGCGAGGTGGCTCGTCGGCGCTACCGAGATCTCGCACGAGCGCTGGACCTGCAGGTCACCGGTGGATCCGACTATCACGGCCCCGCCGGCGGCACGACCCTTGGCGCCGAGACCACCCCGCGCGCGGTGGTGGAACGGCTGCGTCGGTGGCATCCGGCGTGAGCGGTACCGCCCGAACGGCCGGAGACGTCCGTTCAGCGCTACGGTGCCGGGCGAGGCGCCCGCTGGTCGGGCACCGCGCGCGAGACTGAATCACGACCACGGCCCGGGCAGCGCTCGGGAGCGGTGGTCCGCAGCGAGAGGAGCCGCGATGGAACAGCCGGTGCAGAAGGCCCAGAAGATCGTCCCGGTCCCGACCCTGCATTTCAGCGAGGGCAACCTCGCCGGGCGGGTCGTCCGGCTCGACCGCGACGATGCCACGATCGGACGTCGGGAGGACAACGCCTATGTGGTGCCCGACCCGAGGGTTTCGCGGGTCCACGCCCAGATCCGCAAGGAAGCCGGGTCGGTGATCGTCACGGACCTCGGATCCAGCGCGGGCACCAAGGTCAACGGCACCGAGCTGAGTGGACCCACGGTGGTTCGCCACGGTGATCGGGTGAGCCTCGGGCCGGTGACCGCGACCTTCGAGGACCCCGCGGCGGCCTCCCAGGCCGAGGAGTCGACGATGGTTTTCGACGTACCCAAGGTCGAGACCGGTCCGCACCTCTCGCCCCGTCAGCAGCAGGTCCTCGAGCTGATGGCCGAGGGCATGACCAATTCCGAGATCGGCGAGCAGCTCGGGGTCACCGAGCGCACCGTCAAGGCCTATGCGCAGGAGCTCTACGACAAGCTGGGCGTGCGCAACCGGGCTGGCGCCGTGGCCGAGGCCGCGAAGCTCGGTCTGCTGTGAGCTACCCCGGCTGCGGGCCCGGCCCGCGCTAGCATCCGGCGAGTCGCCGAGAGGACGAGGGTGACGGTGCGATCGACGAGTCAGGGGACACGATGAGCGCCGTCGTGTACGCCGTCGCGAACCAGAAGGGCGGCGTCGGCAAGACCACGACGGTGGTCAACGTCGCGGCCGCGACCACGGAACTCGGCGCGGCCGTGCTGGTCGTCGACCTCGACCCGCAGGCCTGCCTGACCTTTTCGTTGGGCTATGACCCCGATGAGCTCGAACCCTCGTTGCACGACGTCGTCGTGGGACGAAGCCGGCTGCTCGACACGATCATCCAGCACGGCGAGTTCGACCTCGCGCCCGCCAACATCGACCTGGCCGGCGCCGAGGTCACGCTCCTGTCGCGCACCGGGCGGGAGTTCCTGCTGCGCGGGGAGCTCGCCGACCTGCTCGACAGCTACGACGTGGTGTTCGTCGACTGCCCGCCGTCGCTCGGCGTGCTGACCATCAACGGCCTCACCGCGGCCGATCAGGTGCTCATCCCGGTGCAGTGCGAGATGCTCTCGCACCGGGGGGTGTCCCAACTGCTCGACACGATCAGCGACGTACGCCGGCTGACCAACCGCGGCCTCGAGATCCGCGGGTTGATCGCGACCTTGTTCGACGGTCGAACGCGGCACAGCCGGGAGGTCCTCCAGGACCTGCTGGCCCGCTACGAGCTGCCGCTGATCGGACCGCCGGTCCGGCGCTCGATCCGGTTCGCCGAGTCGCCGACCGTGGGCACCAGCCTGATCGCCGCGCGGCAAGACACGCCGGGGGTTGCCGCCTACCGGGCGATCGCCCGCGAACTCGCCGACCTCGAGCCCGATGCCGAACTACTCGAGGTGGCCGGTTGGAGCGATGAACGGCGGGATGCCGTGCTCGGAGTCGAGGACGACGACCGTGACTGAGCCCACGCCCCGTCGCTCCTCGGAGCGCTTCGACCGCATCCCACGACCTGGGCCGCGCGCCGATCAGCGCCGTGACGATCAGGGCAAGGAGGCGCTGTACTCGACCTCGCCGAGTTCGGCTCCGAGCGCTCAGGTCGAGGTCAGCTGTGCGCGCTGCGGGGTGCAGACCGGGCTGTCATTGGCCGGCGCGGTGCGCGTGGCCGCGTCCCCGGCCGTGTGGGATCCTTTCCGCGACCGGGTGCGGGCACGGTGCCCCGCGTGCGATCAGCGCGCCTGGCTGACCGTGCGCGCCGGGCAGGGGCTGCGGGTGCTGCTGCGCCGGCGTGCCTCGGAGTGACGAGCTGGCAGGATCAGGGCAGGTGGTCGATGCGGACCCGCCGCGCGAGCTGAGGACGCCCGGTACCTCGGGCGAGCTGCCCCGGCGTGGGGGGATCCGGCGGATCGGGCTCCGGGGAGGAGGCACGCGGTGAGGGCTGCGTGGGTTCCGGTTCCGGTTCTGGCTCCGGCGGCCGCGGTGGCGGAGGTGGGGCGTCGGTGAGGGATGGGCTCGGCGTCTCGGCTCGCCCGGGACCAGGCTGCTCGCTGCGTTGGGGGGCGGGCTCGTTCGCGCGCGTGCTGCGGACCCGGGCGCGGGTCCGGGTCCGGGTCCGCGGTGCCGGCTCCGAGGGCCCGGCAGCATCCGAGGCAGCTGCGACCGCGACCGGCGGTTCCGGGACGTCCCGCGGCGGCTTCGTCGTGGTCGGCTCTGGGGCGGTCGGCTCCGTCGTGGTCGGCTCCGGGGCGGTCGGCTCCGGGGCGGTCGGCTCCGGGGCGGTCGGCTCCGGCGTCGTCGTGGTCGGCTCGGGTACCGACGTGGTCGGTTCCGGGCGGGACCGACGACGCCGTCCCTCGGCTGAAGCCCGCTGGGTGGACTTGGGCCGTCCGTCGGTGCGACCGCGGCGGCGGTCGCGATCGGAGGCCTCGCCGGTGCGCTCACGCGTGCTGCGGGTGGGGCTGGCTGCGAACCGGTCCCAGGGCCGCTCGGCCGGGAGGCCGAAGCGCTCCGTGAGCAACTCGGAGGTCGAGAAGACCGCCTCGACCTCGTCGTCGGTCGCGCCCACGGCCTTGCGGATCACGTTGAGGCGGTCGGCCTCGTTGAACTCGGCGAAGGTGACCGCGACGCCCTTGGCGCCCGCGCGGGCCGTGCGCCCGATGCGGTGCAGGTACATCTTCTCGTCGTCGGGGCAGTCGTAGTTGAACACGTGGCTCACGCCCGAGACGTCCAGGCCCCGGGCGGCGACCTCGGTGGCCACCAGCACGTCGGCCTTGCCGGCCCGGAACCGGTCGAGGTTGCGCTCTCGGGTGGCCTGACGAAGGTCACCGTGGATCGCGATGGCCGCGGTTCCCAGGGTGCCGAGCTCGTCGACGAGGCGATCGGCCATGTGCTTGGTGCGCACGAAGACGAAGGCGCCACCCCGGTCTGGGGTCTGCAGGATGCGTGCGAGCACCCGTGGCTTGTCCATCCGGTGCACGCTGAAGAAGTGCTGCTCGACGTTGGGCGCGGTCTCGTGGGCCTCGGTGTCGGCGCGGGTGAACGTCGGGTGGTCGAGGTAACGCCGCGCGAGCTTGACGATGGCGGTGGGCATCGTCGCCGAGAACAGCATCGTGTGGCGCTGCTCGGGACAGGCTTCGATGAGCCGCTCGACGTCGGGCAGGAAGCCCATGTCGAGCATCTCGTCGGCTTCGTCGAGCACCAGCGTGCGCACGTCGCCGAGCGCGAGGTTCCCGCGGTTGAGGTGGTCGATCAGGCGGCCAGGGGTCCCGACCACGACGTGGACGCCCGTGGTCAGCGCATCGATCTGCGCCTCGTAGGGCACGCCACCGTAGACGCTGATCGTGCTCGCCCCGAGCGCGGCGCCGATCTGCAGGTCCTCGTGCACCTGCACGCACAACTCGCGGGTCGGGACGACCACCAGGGCTTGGGTGGCGCGCTGGGTGGTATCCACCCGTTGCAGCAGCGGCAGACCGAAGGCCAGCGTCTTGCCGGTCCCGGTCCGGGCCTGGCCGATCAGATCGTGGCCGTCGAGCGCGAGGGGGAGCGTGAGCTCTTGGATGGGGAAGGGAGTGACGATGCCCTGCGCATCGAGCGCGTCGCACAGGCGGTCATCGACCCCCAGGTCTCGGAAGGTCTTGGTCACGTGCGTCTCTCGTCCGGGCGATCCCCGGCGCCGTCGGGACGGGCACGCGCCTGGCGACCGCAGCTCGCGGTGAACCGCGCCCGCCGGTTCTCCGGCGCCGCGGTGAGGTGCCACGCGGGCCGGTCCGCTGCGACCGTTTCGGTGCGGTGCACCACCCCACGGGCTGGGGTGATGCTACCAACCGCGCCACCGATCGACCGTGTAGCGACTACCGTCCAGGCTTCCGCGGAAGGCAGTGGCCGTGTCCGAGTCCGAGCACCAGCAGCGCGCTGACCTGCTCGTCGGCCGCTTCCTCGACCACGTGCTCGCGCATGAACCGGTCCAGGCCACCCGGACCGGACTCGACGGCCGCGACGGCGAACTACCCGACCTCGCCCCCGGCGCCCTGGGCCAGCGCAGCCGGGACCTGGCGGTCCTGGCCGCCGAGGTCGGGGCGGCCCTGGCCGAGGTCGGTCCTGGCGTGCACGGCGCCGACCGAGAGGCACGCGGCGACCTGTTGCTGCTGGAGCAGGAGGTCGCCTACCGCCGGTTCCTGCTCGACGAGCGCCCACGTTTCGTGCTCGATCCCCTGGCCGTGCTCGACACGATCTCGGCGGGCATCCACGAGCTGCTGCGGGTCGGAGACGGTCCAGCCGGCGAGCGGTGCCGTCGGCTCGAGGCTGCCGCCCAGCGGGCCCGTCGGGTCCCGGTGCTGCTCGAGCAGGCCGGACGGCTGCTGAGTTCCTCGCCGGCCCCGCATCTCGACGTCGCTGCCCAGCGGTTGCCCGGGCTGCTGGCGCTGGTGCGCGACGAGCTGCCCCGCCGGGCCGAGGCGCTCGGCGTCGACGTCTCGCCGGCGCGGGACGCCGGCGAGGTCGCCGGCGAGGGACTCGAGGCCTACGGGGCCCTGCTCGACGAGCTGTCCGAGGAACCCGCCGCCGACTGGCGGCTCGGCGTCCGCGACCATGCGCTGACGCTGCGGGCGGGTCTCGGCACGACCATGGACCCCCGGGACATCGAGGACCGCGCGAGGATCTGGATGCGCCAGGTCACCGCCGAGCTCGATGAGCTCGCCGCGGCAGGCTGGCAGCGGCGGTTCCCCGGCGAGGCGCGGCCCGGAGATCCCCGGGAGTGTCTCCGGCGCAGCCTGGAGCAGATCGCGGACACCGCGGTGCGGCCCGACCAGCTCGTCGCCGAGGCCCGGCGGGCGCTGCACGAGGCCCGGGCGTTCGTCGAGTCCACCGGGTTGACCGACCTGCCGTCGGCCGACCGGCTCGTGGTGCGCGAGGTGCCACCCCACCTGCGGGGGATCGCGGTCGCTTTCCTCGTCCCCCCGCCACCGCTGCGCCCTGACGCCGGGTGCACCTTCTACCTCGCACCGGTGCCCGACCGGTGGGGCGAGGAGCAGGCCCGCCCCTACCTCCGGGAGTACCACCCGGCCCAGCTGCGCTCGCTGGCGATCCACGAGGGCTATCCCGGGCATTTCGTGCAACTCGAGCACGCCGCCCGCCACCCGCGGTTGGCCCGACGGCTGCTTTCGAGGCCGGTGTTCGCCGAGGGTTGGGCGGTCTACATCGAGCGTGAGGTCCTCGCGGCCGGGTTCGGAGACGACGAGGAGGTGTCGGTCGCGGGCGACGACTACCGGCTGACCCAGCGCCGGCTCGAACTGCAGGTGGCAGCGTTCGCGCTGCTCGACGTGGGGCTGCACGCCGGCACGCTCGACGACGATGACGCGGTCCGGCTGCTGACCGGCGCTGCGCTGCAACCTCCGGCCCAGGCCCGGGCCACCGTGGCTCGTGCCAAGGTCGCACCGGGACAGCTGTGCGCCTACTTCGTCGGCGGGGAGGAACTGCTCGACCTGCGACTCGAGCGCGAGCGGATCGAGGGTCACGAGTTCGATCCGACCCGGTTCCACCAGCAGGTGCTGTCCCACGGCACGCCGACGGTGCCGATGGTGGCGGCAGCCCTGCGCGATCACCAGCCGGTGCTGCGTCCGTTCGCGGGGCCCGGCTGAGCGTCGCCCGGTTCAGGCGTCGTGCTGCGGGTCCGGCCGGCGGCCCCGTCGTGCGAGGTCCAGCGCCTGCCCCAGGGTTGCGGGGGCGGTCACGTCGGTGCGGTCGAGCCGCTCGGAGTGCACGGTGAGCCGCATGCCATGTTCGGGCTGTTCACCCGTTGGCGTCGCGGGTGCCGCAGGCGGGGCAACCGACGGAGGCGGCGTGGGAGAGGAAG
>SLLJ01000375.1 GCA_007134165.1 Nitriliruptoraceae bacterium
CCGGCCCACCAACGCTCCGGCCCACCAACGTGGGACCTTGGGCCCTGAGGGTCCGGACCACCATCCGCCACCCTCGCGCCGGTCGAACACGGCCCAGCCCGGGGCCGACGACGGCCGACCGCCGAGAGGTTGCCCGTGCTGCGCGCCAAGGCCCCCCGACCACCACGCACCGGCCGACCCCGATCGGTCGCGGTCATCGGCGCCGGCATCACCGGTCTGACCGCGGCCCGCCGGCTGCACGAAGCCGGCCTCCCGGTCACGGTCCTTGAGGCCGCGCAGCAGGTCGGTGGGCAACTCGAGGCGGTGCAGGTCGCCGGGCACCACCTCGACGTCGGCGCCGAATCGGTGTTCACCGCCGCCCCCGGTCCGCTGGAGCTCATCGAAGAGCTCGGGCTCGACGACGACCTCGTCGCCGCCCAGCGCGCGACCACCTGGATCCGCACGCGCCGCGGCCTTCGGCCCCTGCCGGCGGGCTTCACCCCGGCCGGACCCTCCCGGCTGCTGCCGGTACTGCGCTCCGGCGTGTTGTCGCCCCTGGGGATGCTGCGCGCCGGGCTCGAGCCGCTGATGCCGGCCACCGACACCGACCGGGACGTCGCGGTCGGCGTCGAGTTGCAGCGCCGCTTCGGCCGCGAGGTGACCGACCGGCTGGTGGATCCGCTGCTCGGCGGGTTGCATGCCGGGGACGTACGCACCCTCAGCCTGTCCGCGGCCACACCCCAGCTCGCGGCCCTGCTCGCCCGACACCGCTCGTTGCTGCTGCGCCGCCGCCCACCCAGCCGCACCGGCCCCGCCTTCGTCACCCTCGAGCAGGGCATGGGCGCCATCACCCGTGCGCTGGCGGAGCAGCTGCCGAGCGATGCGCTGCGCTGCTCCACACCGGTCGAGCAGATCCGTCGCGTCGACGGCCGACTGGTCGTCGAGACCGCAGGGGGCTCCGAGCTCGCCGTCGATGGCATCGTGCTCGCCACCCCGGCCCGCGTCGCCGCCCGGCTGTTGGCGGGGCCCAGCCCCGACGCCGCCGAGGTGCTCGGCACCTTGCGCACCGCTTCGGTCGCGGTCGTGGGGCTGGCCTACCCCGCCGCAGCCGCCGAGGTGCCCGCGATCCGTGAGGGGACCGGGCTGCTGGTGCCCAGCACGCTGCCGGGTCTGCTCAAGGCTGCGACGTTCCTCTCCACCAAATGGCCCCACCACCGCCACGAGGACGTGACCCTGATCCGGGTGTCGGCCGGCCGCGCCGGCGACGAGCGCGCGATGCACCTCGACGACGACACCCTCGTCGATCAGTTGCATGCGGAACTGAGCCTGGCCACCGGACTGACCCTGGCGCCCCAGGCCGCGGTGGTGCGCCGGTGGCCGCACACCATGCCTCAGCTCGAAGTCGGCCACCAACGGCGACTGGCCGCCGCCCGCACCGCGCTCGAGCGCGACCTGCCCGGTGTCGCGCTGGCCGGAGCCCCCTACGCCGGCCCCGGCCTGTCCGCCTGCCTGCGCTCCGCCGCCGAGGCCGCCACCCACCTGATGACCACCCGACCGGAGGCGATCCGATGACCGGCCACGGCCGCACCGCCATCCGCAAGGTCCGCCACGACGTCGACCAGCGGCCGTTCCTGGTCATCTGGGAGGCGACCCGGGCCTGCCAGCTGGTCTGCCAGCACTGCCGCGCCGACTCCCAGTCCGAACCGCACCCGCGGCAGCTGACCACCACCGAGGGCGAGCACCTGCTCGACGACATCGCCAGTTTCGGTGCCCCGAGCCCGATGGTCGTGATCAGCGGCGGTGACCCGTTCGAACGCGACGACCTCGAGCACCTGATCGCCTACGGCACCCGGGCCGGGCTGAGCATGTCGCTGGCCCCGTCGGTCACCCCGGCCGCCACCCGGGAGCGCTTCGCGGCGGCCGCCGCAGCCGGCGCCAAGGCGGTGTCGATCTCGTTGGACGGTGCGACGGCGACCACCCACGACGGCTTCCGCGGGATCGACGGGGTGTTCGACGCCACCCTCCCGGTGTGCCGAAACCTCGTCGAACTCGGCCTGCGCCTGCAGATCAACACCACCGTGACCGCCGGCAACCTCGCCGAGCTGCCGGGCATCCTGCGGCAGGTCGTGGACCTGCGTGCCTTCCTGTGGAGCGTGTTCCTGCTGGTCCCGACCGGCCGTGGCGAGGCCTTGCAGGCGCTGCCTCCCGACGAGGTCGAGGATGTCCTGCACTGGCTGGTCGACGTCTCCCACCACCTCGCGGTCAAGACCACCGAAGCACCGCACTTCCGGCGGGTCGTGCTCCAGCGCCGAGCGGCCGGCGACGCCGACCCGGCCACCACCTTCGCATTGGGCGCGACCTACCGGTGGCTGCGCGGGGAGCTCGACGAGATGCTCGCCGAGCAGCCGCTGCCCACCCGGGTGCCCCGACCGCCGCTGGACATCAACGCCGGCCGCGGCTTCGTGTTCATCGACCACATCGGGCTGGTGCATCCCAGCGGCTTCCTGCCGGTGCCCGGCGGGTCGCTGCGGGAGCGTTCGCTGCCCGAGATCTACCGCGAGGCGCCCCTGTTCCAACAGCTGCGGGACGCCTCACTGCTGGGAGGGCGGTGCGGACGCTGCGAGTACCGCCACGTGTGCGGCGGGTCGCGCTCCCGGGCCTACGCGGTCAGCGGCGACCCTCTGGCCGAGGAGCCCTACTGCGCCTACGAGCCGACCGGCGGCCCCGTAATCGACGCCGCCGGTGCGCCCGTCCCCGCCTGATCCGGTTCCGGTCCATGGCTGCCTCCGGGCGCCGCGTTGCTCCGGCCTCGGCAGGCCCGAGGTCACGGATCCAGCACGGCTGAGCAACCGGCACATGGACGCCCCGGGCAACGCTCAGGATCCCACGCGCAGCACCTGCCAGCTGTGTGCTGGCACCGAGAACGGCTCATTGCCGCCGGGTCCGGCGACGAGCACACTCCCGCCTCCGGCCATACCGCCACGCACCTCGTCGAAGTCCGCCACCTCGTCGTCGAGGTTGAGCAGCACGATCAGCGCGTCCGTTGCGCCGGCGACGCGGTAGGCGAGCTGCCGGTTGGTCAGGTGCAGCACCTCGAGGTCGCCGCTGGCGATCCAGGGGTGGGACCGACGCACGGCGATCAACCGTCGGTGGTGCTCGAACCGGTTGCGGCCGTCGGGAGCGAGCTGGCTCGGATCGTCGGGGAACGCTGGGCGGACGGCGTCGTCCCCCGTGGGGGTGTCGTGCTTGACACCGACGAACCCGTGCTCGTCCCCGGCGTAGATGCTCGGGATGCCCGGCAGCGTCAAGAGCAGCACGCTGGCGTGGTCGAGGTGGCGCTGATCCTGGATCCGGGTGGCGATGCGAGTCACGTCGTGGTTGCCGACGAACGTCATCGCCGCACCGACCTCGAGCAGTTCGCCGTGCCGGCTCAGCGCCCAGGCCAGCTCGAAGAAGTTCCGGTCGTTGATGGCACTCCAGATCGCCTTCCACAGTTCGTACTGCGTGACCGCGTCGAGGCCACCGTCGGTGAGCCAGCGCTCATAGGGTCCGTGGATGATCTCGCCGAGGAACCAGGCATCGGGGAACCGGGCCCGCACGCGGTCGATGACCGTGCGCCAGACCTGCGGCGGCACCGCATAGGCGGCATCCAGGCGCCACCCGTCGATGCCGGCCCCGAGCCAGTGCTCCACCACCTCGACGATCAGGTCGACGACCGCTGGGTGGTCATGATCGAGCGCGACCAGTTGGCCGTGGCCCTCGAAGGTGGCGTAGCCGAAGCCGTCGGACCCATCGGCGTCCCAGTCGATCCGGAACCAATCGGCATAGCGCGAGTCCCGGCCGTTGGCGAGCACGTCGACGAACGCCGGGTGCCCACGCCCGACATGGTGGAACACCCCATCGAACACGACGCGGATCCCGCGCTCGCGACAGGCGGCGATGAGCCACCGCAGGTCGTCCCCGCTACCCAGCCTCGGGTCCACGTCGAAGTAGTCGATGGTGTCGTAGCCGTGGGTCTCGGCGCGGAACACCGGACCGAGGAGCAGGCCGTCGGCTCCGAGGTCGAGGACGTGCTCGAGCCACGGTTCCAGCCGGCGCAGACGGGGCACCGGATCCGGGTCCGCCTCGGCGGCGGTGCGCGGGGCGCCCGTGAACCCCAGCGGGTAGACGTGCCACCAGATCGAGGTCGTGGGCCAGGCGGGCACGGCGCTCCTGTCCGTCGGTGGTTGACGTCACCCTACCCACGACCCCGTCCTCGGGTACCGAACTCTGCCCCGGCCTCGGGTACCGGTCGGCGGCTGGCCGCTGACACGGCTGACCGCTGACGCGCCGATGCGCGACCATGTCCGTCCACGACCGTGCCCGTCCACGACCATGCCCGTCCGCGACCATGACCGTCCGCGACCATGACCGTCCCTGACCGTGCCCGTCCGCGACCATGACCGTCCCTGACCGACCACGGGAGCACGCCCATGTCCGCGATCCACGAGCTCATCACCGGCCACCTGCGGGTGCTCGTCGACGAGTTGGGAGCCCGTCCGCCCGGGTCGCCCACCAACCGGCAGGCGACCGCCTACGTGCGCGAGGTCCTC
>SLLJ01000168.1 GCA_007134165.1 Nitriliruptoraceae bacterium
GTCCCTCCGAACAACGAGCCGGAGATGACGTACACCGAGGCCCGCGGCTCGGCGTCGTCATAGCGCCCGGCGATCTCGACCAGGATCCCGAGCGCGGTGTCGGGGTCGAGTTCGCCGTCCTCGGTCAGCTGTGCCTGCGACGCTGTCGAGTCGTCGTAGGTCAGCACCACGGGCATCGTGCCGGCGGGCACGTCGATCTCCCCCCGTGCCAGCTGCGAGGTGGTGATCGGCCGGAACCCCTCCTCGAACAACCACTCGAGCTCCGCGCGGTACTCCGCGGGCGTCATGTCGTAGACGCTGCCGCCGTCCTCACGCAGTTGGTGGTACATCAGCACCGGAACCACCCCGAGCTCGTCGGCACCGACCTCGGCCGGATCGACCGGCGGCTCGACGACAACGTCGTCGGCCGCCGCATCACCCGCATCCGGGTCATCGGCCTCGGTCTCGTCGCTCGCCGCGGCGTCGCCCTCGGCCTCGTCGGGTTGGGACGCGTCGCCGTTGGCCTCAGCCGCGTCCGGAGGCGCAGCATCCGGGTCGGGCGCCTCCTCGACGTCCGGCGCGGGCTCGTCGCCACCGCCATCGCAGGCAGCGACGATCAGGACCGCGGCCAGGACCGCGGCAACCGGGCGAACAGCGTGCCGGGGGCGGGCACGACGCATGGCAACTCCTGGTGGACCGGGAGCCGTGGACGGTACCGGCCCACCACCGGCGGCACCCCGCCCGGACGCCGGTCCGCCGGCCGGTGACGGAAGGACGTACCCTCCCGGGCCGGATCTCACTCTGGAGAGAGGACCTCGTGCCGTGACCGCGAACGCTGCCCCTGCTGCGTCGACGCACCCCTCCCGCTCGGGCCACCGGTCTCGCCGCGCCGGCCTGCTGCTGACGGCGGCCGCGTTGCTGGTGGCCTCGTGCGCCATGGCGTCGGGACCCGAGCGGGTGCTGACCTTCGAGGGCCCCGAGTCCGGCGCGCTGTTCGGGGTGGACGACCTCGACGAGGTCCGAATCGTGGTCACGGCGGCCTTCGACGGGGACGAGCAGGCCGAGCAAGAGCCGTCGGTCGAGGACCTCGTGGTCCTGCTCGACGGCAACGACGTCACCGCCGACGCCGAGGTGGGGGGGTCGGTGCTGACCTACGCGCCGGACGGCCTCGCGGACGGCGAGCGCCGTGTGGTCATCGCCAGTCGGCCCGACGCCGGCGACGACGGCGACGGCGCTGCCGAGCCCGCCGCCCCCGAGCCGCTCGAGACCTTCACCTTCGCGATCGACACCGTCCCGCCCGACATCGAGCTCACGGCACCTGAGGGGCCACTGGTCGCGGGCCAGGAGGTCACCTTCGCCGGTCTGACCGAGCCCGGAGCGACCGTGCAGGTCAACGACGCTGAGGCGACCGCCGACGACGACGGCAACTTCGAAGTGGTGCTGGCCGCCGCTTCCGAGGGGCGGGTGGAGTTGACGGCGACCGATCTCGCCGGCAACCGCTCGCAGGACGAGGCGGCCTTCGTGGTCGTGCCCTCCCGTGCCACCGTCGACGAGGTACGCGCGGTGCACGTCTCGTTCTGCGGCTGGGCCTCTCCCGCACTGCGCGAACCGGTCCTGCAGCAGATCGAAGACGGCTTGGTCACCGCGGTACAGCTCGACCTCAAGGACGAGACCGGCAAGGTCGGCTACGCCACCGAGGTCGAGTTCGCCACGCGCATCGGCGCTGACTCCCCCGACTGCTTGATCGACCTACCGGCGGCCATCGAGTTCCTCCACGACCTCGATGTGCCGGTCATCGGACGGATCGTCGCCTTCGCCGACCCGGTGCTGGCCCCGTGGGCCTGGGCCAACGACGAACGCGACCTGGCCATCCAGACCGCCGACGGCAGCGACTTCTACACCGGCCGCTACAACGGCTTCGCGAACTTCGCCCACCCCGAGATCATCGAGTACAACATTGCGATCGCCGAGGAGGCGGCCGCGCTGGGCGTCGACCACATCCTCTGGGACTACCTGCGCAAGCCTGACGGACCGCTGGAGAACATGCGCATCCCCGGGCTCGACACCTCCTCGGAGACCGCCGTGCAAGACGCGGTGACTGCCTTCACCACCGCCGCCGACGAACGGCTCGCCCCCTACGGCGTCGAGCACGGTGCTTCGCTGTACGGCGTCTCCGCCGACCGTCCCTGGGAGGTCGGGCAGGACGTGGAGGCGCTCGGCGAGGTGCTCGACTACGTCGCGCCGATGATCTATCCAAGCCACTGGGGCCCCAACGAGTACGGCGTGGCGAACCCTCTCATGCAGCCCGGCGACATGGTCGCCGCCACCCTCGAGGTCTGGAACGAGGTGGTCGCCGACCGCCGCGCCCGGGTGGTCCCGTGGCTGGAGGACTCGAACTGGCCGATCCGGCTGGGCTTCCCCGACCGCGCCCGCTACGTGCGCGAGCAGATCGAGGCGACCTACGCCGCCGGCATCAACGAGTGGCTGCTGTGGGATTCCTCGGTGCGCTACACCGAGTCGGCGATGGTCCAGCCGCCCAACTCGGCGTCAGACGCCGCCTCCGAGCCGGCGGATGACGACGCCGACGACGCCGCGTAGGGTGCTCCTCGGGCCCCGGAACGACCGGGGCGCGAACAAGGACGTCGAGGTGCCCTACGCCCCCGTCAACGGTCAGCGGCTGTACTACGAGGACACCGGTGGTGAGGGTCCACCGTTGGTCTTCAGTCACGGCTTCCTGATGGACCACCGCATGTTCACCCCCCAGGTCGAGGCACTGCGCGACGTGTACCGCGTCATCACCTGGGACGAGCGGGGGTTCGGCGCCACCGAGTTCGACGGTGAGCCGTTCACCTACTGGGACGCCGCCCGCGACCTGTTCGGCCTGCTCGACGTGCTGGGCATCGAACGCGCGGTGCTCGCCGGCATGTCCCAGGGCGGGTACCTGTCGCTGCGCGCCGCGCTCCTGCAGCCCGACCGGGTCCGGGCCCTGGTGCTGATCGACACTCAGGCGCCACCCGAGCTGCCCGAGAAGATCGCCGAGTATCGGGTCATGATCGACACCTGGGTCACCCACGGCCACCTGGAGGAACTCACCTCGACCGTGGCGGGACTGATCATCGGTGACGCTGCCCTCGAGGAGGAGTGGAAACAGATCTGGCGGGGCTGGGACCACACCCGACTGCGGGCCGCAGGCTCCGCCCTGCTCGACCGCGACGACCCCAGCGACCGACTCGACGAGCTGTCGATGCCGGTGCTGGTGGTGCACGGCACCGAGGACAGTGCCATCCCCCTCACCCGCGCTCACGAGTTGTGCGCGGCGGTGGAGGACTGCCGCGGCGTGATCGAGGTGGCGGGAGCCGCCCACGCGTCCAGCCTCACCCACCCCGAGACGGTGAACCCGCCCCTGCGCGCTTTCCTCGAGAGCCTGCCGGCCTGAGCGCCGGCTCGCCCGGGACGCCACCACCGGTTGCCACGCCGCCAGCGGACCCGACAGGACGTCCCCACCAGCCTCAGCGGCCCCGCGGGCTGACCACACCAGCCTCAGCGGCCCCAACGCCCCCACCAGCCCCAGCGCGCAGCCACAAACACCCGCCCACGCAAGGTTCTGACACCACCCCACCGCCCGACCGCACGAACCTCGCGCCAGCGCAAGTTCCACGCCCCGGCCTGCAACATCACCGGTGCAGGATCGGCGCCGCGACCCCGAGTTCTTCCGCGCGGACAACGAGCGCGCTCATGGTCGTCGCGAGGAGCGCGAGCGGATCGTCGAGGTCGCGGGCGGTGACGTACAGCAACCGAATCCCGAAGGCACCGAGCTCGGTATCTCGGGAGGCGTCGGCGCGGCGACGGTCCGCCGACGCATGGTCGATGGAGCCGAGGTACTCCCATCCGATCCGCAGCTCACGCAGGTACCAGTCGATCCGTCGGTTGGGCGTCACCCAGACCTGCGCGACTGGCCGCGGTCGGATCCGGGTCAGCACCGGGGCGAGGAGCCGCTCACCTTCGCTCTCGGAGATCAGCCCGGAGTCACCGAACAGGTGTCGAAAGGCCTGGACGGCTGGGTCGCTCCCGCCTCGTGACACCAGCCGTGCCCGCAGCGCGGATGTCGACAGCAAGCCGCGCCAACGCAGGTGGTCGTAGGCGATGCGCAGTGCTCGGTCGCCGACCGTGGCGCGATGCAGCGCAGCATCGATGAGCGCGTCACCCGGGGTGGCCAGGCGAACCTCACCTCGGGCGCCGAACTCGCGGTCACAGACCTCGGATCGACGGTGGAGGAACTGCACGTTGCGCAATCTACGACCCTCAGGGACCAAGATCTCGAAGGGATCGTCAGGTCCGAACCCGTCCACGCGGAGATCGCCGAGCACGAACGGCCCCGTGACCATCGCACCGGATCCGGCACGCAGCGCGGCAGCCAGCACCATCTGCTCAGGCAACCGCGCACCGCCAACCACCCGGTAGACCCCGCGCTCGAGTCCTTCGAGGCTGCCCCGGTTGCGCAGGCCGTCGATCGCGCCGGGGCTCATCCAGCGGCGCAGCTGGCTCCGCGCGATGACGCCGAGCTGCGACTCAGCCAGTTGA
>SLLJ01000137.1 GCA_007134165.1 Nitriliruptoraceae bacterium
ACCCGGCTGGACATCAGACTGGCGACGGCGAGCTGTGCCGGGGTCGATCCGGGCTGCCGGGCGTCGCGGAACCACCTCGGCAGCCGCACGCCGCCCTGGACCTCGGCCAACTCCGCGCGCAGCCGGTCGCGGGCCGAGGCATCGGCGTGCAGGTGCAGCAACCAGGCGTCCGCCACGACCCGGGTCTCGCGGGTGAGCAGGTCCCGGGGCGCCTCGGCGGCCACCAGCAGCTCGGCGAACTCCCGGCGGGCATCGGTCCACACATCGCGCAACCGGCTGACCGCCTCGTCGCCGCTGCGCTCCACCACCGCGTCGACGGCGCGCTGCTCCTGCAGCGAGTCGAGCAGCTCGCAGGGCGGGGAGCCGGGGCCCTGGCGCACCACCTCGGCGGCCAGCGCCGCCAAGCTGGCCGGAGCGACCGTGACTCCCCGGAACACCGGCGGCAGGGCCGGGTCGAGCAGCAGCGCCGTACGCAGAAGCCGGCCATGCTCGTCCCACCGTGAGCTCGCCACGTCGGCGAGCTTGGCGGCGAGCATGTCGGGCCGGGGCACGTCAGCGAGCTGCTCGATCTCCAGGCGTCCTGCGGCTAGCCGTTCGAGGCCGACCTCCCAGCGTTCGATCAGCGCCCGCGCGAGAGCGGTCCGGGTGGTCAGGATCCGACCGCCTACCCGTACCCCGCCGGCCGCGGCCTGGCTCACCGTGCCTGCTCCGAGATGGCGGGTCCCCACAACCGCGGCTGCAGGCCCGAGGCACGCTGCACCGGCCGCGCGAGGGTCGCGCGCAGGATCGGGTCGGTCGCGTACAGCGACGCGCGCTGCGAGGCGCGGGTGAGGGCGGTGTAGACCAGTTCGCGGGTCAGTACCGGCGAGGGCCGCACCGGCAGCACCACCGCGGCGTGGGCGAACTGCGAGCCCTGGCTCTTGTGGATGGTCATGGCGAAGGTCGTCTCGCAGTCCGGCAGCCGGGCCGGACTGAGGCGGCGCACGCTCCCGTCGACGGTCGGGAACGCCACGACCCGCCGTTCTGGATCGTCGGCGTCGGCCACCACCACCCCCACGTCGCCGTTGGACAGGCGCACTGCGGGGTCGTTCACGGTCACCAGCACCGGCCGCCCGACATACCACTGCTGCTCGGGTCGGAAGCCGGGTACGACGGCGGCGAGTCCGGCGGCGACGCTGGCGTTCCATGCCTGTGCGCCGTCGGGGCCCCGCCGCAGGGCGCACAGCACCCGCACCCCGCCGAGCGCGGCGAGCACCTCGCGGGCATCGGCGCCCGCGAGTGCGAGCCGCACCGCCACCGCGTAGGCGTCCACGACCTCGGCGCGCAGCCGGTCACGAGCGGCGGGATCCCGCTCGGGGTCGTAGCGACACAGGGCACCGTCGGCTCGTCCGCGCAGCCGTTGCAGCGCCCCCTCGGGATCGTGTCCCGCCTGCTGGATCGCCGCCGCAGCGGCCGCGACGTCGCTGCCCGCGTCGTAGCGCCGGAAGCGGTCGAGGCGCACCACCGCGTCCCAGATGCCGGGCCGCGAAGCGCGCTGTGCCGCCGCGTCCACCTCGATGCCCGCGGCGTCCTCGAGCTCGGCCCGCGCCGGCGCCGACAGCCGCAGCACCGGCCGGCTGCCGTCGGGACCACAGAGATCGCCGAACGCCGCGCCGGCCTCCACGGAGGCGAGTTGGTCGCGATCACCGAGCAGGATCAGCCGGGCGTCAGGGCGCACGGCCGCGACCAGCTTGGCCATCAGCGGCAGCGACACCATCGACGCCTCGTCGACGATCACCACATCGAAGGGCAGCGGGTGGTCGGCGTCGTGTCGGAAACGGGTGGCGGATCCGCGCTGCACGCCGAGCAGCCGGTGCAGGGTCAGCGCCGGCGTGCGGGCCAGTGCCCCGCGCTGCGTGTCGGGCAGCGGCAGGGCAGCCAGCCCGTCGCGCAGCGACTCCTGCAGCCGGGCGGCCGCCTTGCCGGTCGGTGCTGCCAGCACGGCACGAAGCTCGGAGTGGGCGGCATGCAGCACGGCCAGCACCCGCACCACCGTGTAGGTCTTACCGGTCCCCGGGCCTCCGGCGATCACGGTCAGCCGGCGCAGCACCGCAAGGGCAGCCGCCAGCCGCTGACGGTCCGGGCCGGTCGCTGGTCCGAACACCGCGTCGAGCCAACCGCGCAGATCCACGGTGTCGAGATCCGGATCCCGCACGGCCGCACGCTCGGCGAGCGCGGTCGCCAACTGCTGCTCGTACTGCCAGTAGCGGTCGAGGTAGAGGCGGCGGGCGTCGAGCACCAGCGGGGTGCTGCCCGGCCCGCCGGGACGGACCGCCGGGCTCGCGGCCAGTACCTGCAACCAGTCCTCGGTCGGTGGCGCGTCGACCAGGTGGCCGGCGACCGCGTCGAGCTCCACGCAGACGTGGCCGAACCGCGGTCCGCGCAGGGCGAGGGCCGCGCCGAGCAGCACCTCGGGCCCGTCGTCGCCCGCCAGGCGGCACAGCTGCTGCGCGAGCCGCGCCTCGGTGGCGGTCAGTACCTCGGCCGCGACGTGGGGGACGAGCCCAGTGGGGACCTCCAGTGGGGTGGGCAGTTGCGAGGGCTGTGGGGTGGGCAGTTGCGTGGACCGTGGCGTCATGGGCGGCCCTCATCGAGCAGGCGGCTGAGATCGGCCACCAGCGCCCGGTCCACCGGCAGTTCGAGCACGCCGGTGAGCTCTGCGGCCGGGCCGACCATGCCCCGCAGGAACAGGTAGGCGCCTCCGGCGAGGTGGCGGTCGGGGTCGTAGCCGGGCAACCGCCAGCGCAGGTAGCGGTGAGCCGCCACGAGGTAGAGCAGTGCCTGCAGCACGTAGTGGTGCTCGACCATGGCGGCGGCCAACGCGGCCGGACGGTAGTGCCCGGCCAGGCTCCGGCCGGTGGTCGCATCGCCGAACCAGTTGGACTTGTAGTCGGCGACGAGGAACCGGCCGTCGGGCAGCCGGGCGAGCAGATCGATGCTCCCGGTCAGGTAGCCGCGCACCGCGCCCATCAGCGCCGGGTCGCGCAACCTCGGGGCATAGGCCACGAGCAGCGGATCGGCGCTGGCGGCCAGTCGGTCGGCGATGGCACGCAGCGTCACCACGGACGGTCCCGCGGCGCGGCCTTTGGCCAGCGGCAGTTCGAAGCGCAGCTCGTCGAGCCGGTCGCGTCGGGTCAGGTCGGCGAGCCGGGCCCCCCCACCGACCGTGCCAAGCGGGGTGGTGGCCGCAGCACGCAGCCCGGTGAGCACCATCGAGCGGTGGGCCGGGCTGATCCCGTGGCGGCGCTCGAGGTGCTCGAGCAGGTCGTGCATCACCGCGTCGTCGTCCATCGCCGCGAGGTCGGCGTGCTCGAGCACGTCGTGCAGGAACGTGCCGGGACCGGCTCCGCGCGGGAAATCCGCGAGCGGAACGCTGGGCCCGTCCAGCGCGGGCTCGTCGGGCACCGACGCAGCACCGGACTGGCCATCGGCGTCGACGTCCCGGCCTGCGCCGACCTCGACGCCGGCAGGACCCGGACCGTCGGCCGGTCGTACCAGCGCCGTGAAGCTCGTCCGTCGCCAGCTCAGATCCAGCCGCCCACGGGTGAACGGCCGGGCGGCGAGCTCGGGGGGTGATGCGACGGGTGGGGTCCACGTCGCTCCCGGACCGAGAGTCGTTGCCTGCTGTACCGCGATGGTGCCCCGTGAGCCCGCGGCCAGGGCCGCGAGATCCTCGAGCAGGTCCTCATCCTCGGCGTCCTTGACGCGCTGCTCGGCGGCGGCGAGCGCAGCGGTCGGATCGTCGTCGGACACCTCGTCGTCGGGGCGGGTGTGCAGCAGGCTGGCCAGCGGTGAGGTGGGCGCGTCGTTGAAGGGTCCCCACCACACCACGCACCGGTGCTGGGCGCGGGTCAGCGCCACGTAGGCCAGGCGCAGCTGTTCGGTGCGTGCTTCCCCGCGGGCGATCGCCAGGCTGCGCTGCTTGCCCGGCGCGTCCATGTCCACCTCGAGATCCAGGGTGATGGCGGTCCCGGGGTCCGCAGCCTGCGGGTCGTGGTACCGGGTGAGCCGCTGATCGGTCCGGTCGGCGCCGTCCCACAGGTCGGGGCACAGCACCACCGGGTACTGCAGGCCCTTGCTGCCGTGGATCGTGACGACGCGGACGGCCTCCGCGTCCTCCTCGAGCCGCAGCTCGGTCTCGACCGTGGGACGGTCCCCCTCGGCCGCCTCGAAGCGGCGGGTCTGCAGGTGGTCGGCCAGCGCATGCGGGCTGAGACCCTCGGCCTGCTCGGCGGCGTGCAACAGCTCGAGCAGGTGCCGCAGGTTGGTGACGTGCCGCTCGCCGCCGTCGGTGGTCAGCAGCCGCGCAACGACCCCGTCCTCGACGAACGCTTGCTGCAGGGCCGGGAGGATGCCCTCGTTCCGCCAGCGGGAGCTCCAACGCTGCAGCGACGCGATCCAGGCGTCCCAGCCGGCGGCAGGGCCGCGTCCGGGGCCTGGGCCGGATCCCGCACCGGGCTGCTGGTCGAGGCCCAACGATTCGAGCTGCCCGACCAGGGTGCGCGCATCGCGGGCGAACAGCAGGCTGGCGGCCGCCGACACGGCCGAGCGCTCCGAAGCGGGGCGCAGCAAGGCGGTGAGCAGGCGCTGCACCGCGTCGGCCTCCGCGGTCGCGTACACGCTGCCGCCGCGCTGGATCACGGCAGGGATGCCGGCGGCCCGCAGGGCCCGAAGCACCGCCTCGGCCCGCCGGTTGGTGCGCACCAGCACGGCGAGGTCACGGGGCAGCAGCTCCCGGCGCCGCGATCCGCCGTCGGCATCCGGCAGGGTCGCAGCGCTGGTGAGCACCTCGACGGCGACCGCGGCAACGTCGTGGGGAAGAGCTCGGTCCGCCCAGCCCTTGGTCAGCAGCCTGGGGTGGTTGCGTGCCACCTCCCCGGCGCTACGTGGCACGAACCGGACGGTGAACGGGGCAGCCTCGTCGCCCACGAGCCGGTCGCCGTGCGCGGCCTGCAGGCGGTGGTAGGCGATGTCGGGGGTGCCGAACGCCCCGGGACGGCCGAACAGGTGGTTGCAGGCCCGCACGTAGCTGGCGTCGCTGCGGTGGTTGGTGGGCAGCGTGCGGCGCTCGGCGCGGGTGTCGCGGGCTGCGAGGTACGTGTGGACATCCGCACCGCGGAAGCCGTAGATCGCCTGCTTGGGGTCCCCGATCAGCACGACCGGCTCGTCGGGGCCGAACAGTTCATCGAAGATGCGCCACTGCACCGGGTCGGTGTCCTGGAACTCATCGATCAACGCGACCCGGTACCGCGCGCGGATCGCCGCGCGGGTCGCCGAGCGGGTGGCCGGATCCTGCAGGGCATGGGCCAGGCGGCGCAGCAGATCGTCGAAGCTGAGCGCGGTGCGCTGCCGTTTGCGGCGGTCGAGTTCGTGCCACACGTCGGCGGCCATCCGCCCCAGGAAGCGGGTGGCGGGTACGGCGGCCGCATCGAGCAGGTCGTCGGCGAGCTGGGGCACGTCGCGCACCGGCAGCTGCGCACCGGGGGCGAGCTTGGTGGCCAGCGCGACCGCGGAGAAGTACGACATCGGGTAGCGCGCCACCTTGTGGGGCTGGCGGCCACGCTTGACCGGCCCCGGTGGAACGCGGTGCGGGTCGGCGAGCCAGGCATCGACCTGTGCGGCCGCCGCGGCGGCACCGGCCGCCGTGAAGGTCTTCTGGCGTGGCGTGAGCAGCCCGTCGTCGCGCAGCTCGTCGATGAGTTGCAGAGCCTGGTCGCGCCCGCCCTGCCGCCAACAGGCAGCGAACCGGTCACGGGCCTGGTCCCAGGGCGCCAGGTCCGGCTGATCGGGGGGTGCCGGCGGGGGACGCAGCCGCAGCTCGGGTAGCCCGGCGACGGCACGGGCCAGGCGACCCAGCTGCTCGCGGTCGACCTTCCCGACCTGGCGGAGGTAACGCACCCAGTCGGCGTCGGCGGGACGCAGCTCGCGGGCGAGCAGGTCATCGGTGACCTCGTCGAGCAGCTCGGCATCGTCCTCGAGCAGGACGGTGTCGAGGTCCACCCCGGCCTCCAGCGCCGCATGGTGCAGCATCTGCTGGCAGAAGCCGTGGATGGTGGTGATGGTGGCGTCGTCGATCGACGCGGCCGCCTGCTGCAGCCGGTCACGCCGACGCACGAGCTCCTCGCTCCCTGCCCCGTGCAGCGCCTCGTCGACGAGTTGGGCGAGCAGGTCGTCGTCGGTCCGGAAGGTCGCCGGGGCGACCAGGGCCCGGTCCAGCTCCCGCCACCCCTGGTCGAGGCGGGCGCGCACCCGGTCGCGCAGCTCAGCGGTGGCGGCCCGCGTGAAGGTCACGATCAACAGCTCGCCGAGCTCCGCCTGCCCCTCGGCGATCCAGCGCAGCGCCAGCGCGGTCAACGTCCAGGTCTTGCCGGTACCGGCGCTGGCCTCCAGCGCCAGGGACTGCTGCGGCAGCGGGTCGGTGAGCACGAAGGCGGTGGCCGGAGTCATGCGCGCGGTCACGGGTGCGGTCATGCGCTGCCCTCTGCGGCGAGGATCGGGAACCACAGACGCTCGGCCAGTGCCGTGAACGGGTGACGGCGCTCCAGTTCGGCCAGCGGGAGGTCGGCACCGAACGCCTGCACGACGTAGGCGTCGCGCTGCTCGCCGGTCGTCTGATCGCGGCCCTCCCAGGTCGCACGCACGGCCCGCAGCGCCCGGGCCGGATCGGCCTCGCCCTTGTTCCGTCGGAGCGCATAGGCGTGGGCGGTCTCGGGCAGCAGGGCGACGGGCTCGACCGTGGCACGCAGCCAGCATCCGACCAGCCAGCCGAGCTCGGTACGCGCCGCAGCGGCGAGGCCCCCGTTGCCGTCCCGGGCGCTGTCCCCGGCGAGCGAGGACGGGTCCAACACCACCTGCTTCGGGGCGGCGCCGGACGCGGATCCGGACACGGAACCGGGCGCGGCACCGGGAGTGATCAGCCGGGCAACGGGCGTGGTCTCGTCACCGCTGGCCAGCACCGCGAGCAGCCGGACCCAGGCCGCGAGCCGGTGCTTGGCCTTCAGCCGTGAGGCGCCGACATGCAGCAGGGTGCTCCCCCGCAACTCGACCGCCCCGAGCACGCGCCGCTGCCCGGGCGCAGACCCGTCGTCGGGCACTGGTACCCGGACGTCGATCGGCACGGTCCTCCGCGTGTCGGGCACCTGCGCGGCCGCGGCGACGAGCGCGGCCACGGTCTCCTCGATGCCATCCAGCGACGCCTCACCGAGACCGCCGACGGGCGTCGTGCCGGCCGCCAGCGTGCGACGCCGCCAGCCGGCGGCGTCGTCGTCGCGCCGGTGCAGGCGCTGCTCGAGGAGCTGCTGGGTCAACCGCCAGCGCTCGAGCGCATCGAGTTCGACCGGATCGCGGTCGTCGATGCGACGGTCGTCCTCCCCGAGCACCAGTCCGAGCCGCCGCTGGAGCAGAAAACGCACCGGATGTTCGAGGCCGCGCACCAGTTCGTCGAGGTCGACCACCTCGGGATCGATCAGCTCCGGGGGTGGCGGGGGCAGCGCCTCGGGGAAGAACACCGCCGGCGGGCGGGACGGACCGGTGGCCGAGCGGGCGGCCGCGTGATCGTCACGGTCGAAGGCCCGGGGCAGCGGCTGCTCCCCGGCCGGGGCGGCGGCGAAGTAACGCGGGCTGTGGCGCTGAAGCGGATGGGTGCTGACCAGCCGGCGCCGCACGGCCTCCGCATCCTCGTCGCCGGGCACGACCACGCTGCGCGCGAGCAGGTCGAGCAGCTCGGTAACCACCACCGAGGGTTGCCGCGGCTCGTTGGTGCGGGGATCGTGACCGGTGGTGGTGATCACGAGGTGGTCGCCGGCAGCGCGCACCGCGTCAAGAACCAACTGCCGGTCCTCGAGCCGGGGATCGGGGTCGCCCGCGCGCCGGTCGGCCGCCATCAGGTCGAAGCCCGGACGCAGCGACGAGCGCGGCAGCACCCCGTCGTCCATGCCGACCAGACACACCACCCGGTGGGGCACGTTGCGCAGGGGAACCAGGCTGGTCGCGGTGATGGCCCCGGTGCCGAACGCCGCCACCACCGCGCGCTGCTCGAACGACGCGGTCAGCAGCCCCCGCAGCTCCTCGAGGGTGAGCGCCACGCGGCTGTCCACGACCAGCCTCTCGAGCACCGTACGGACCGCGGCGAGCTGTGCAGTCAGCTCCGGGGGGGTGCGCTCCCCCGCACCCGGGTCGACCAGGATCGTCAGCACCGCCTCCAGGGCACCGACCCAGTCGGCGATCGGTCGCGGCGCTCGCAGCGAGCCCAGGCAGCCGGTCAGGGATGCGACCGCGTCGGACAGCTGCCCGACCAGGGGCAGTCCGGCGCCCTCCACGTCATCGAAGGGCAGCACCTCGCCGACCAGCCGGCCGTCGTCGGCCATGGCGGCGCCGAGCACCAGCCGGTCGAGTCCCGCCTGCAGGGTGTGGGCACCGTCGTGCAGGCCCATCAGCGCCTCACGATGCTCGGCGTCCAGCCCCCAGCGGGTCCCGGTGCCCTGCAGCCAGGCGGGCAGCTCGGCGAGCTGTGGCTCGGTCAGCGCGAAGCGCGCGCGCACCGGTGGGCTGGCCAGCAGATCCAGCAGTTGCGAGGCCGTGACCCGACCGGTGGCCAGCTCCAGCACGCTCAGCAACACCTGCCCCACCCCGGTGCGCTGACGCAGGCTGCGATCGGCGACGCGCACGGGCAGCGCCGGCGGTCCGTCGGCCGTGTCGGCTCCCGTGGCCGGGAACGCCGCCGCGAGCAGCGGCGCGTAGGTGGGCACGTCGGCGAGCAGCAGCACGATGTCGCGGGGCTCGAGGGTCGGGTCGTCCTCGAGCAGCCCCAGCAGCACCTCACGCAGTACCTCGAGTTGGCGCATCGCCCCATGCGCGGCATGGACCTGCACGGACCGGTCGTCGGGGTCGAGGCGATGATGGGGCGCCGATCCGGGTTGGCCCCGTTGCCGGTCTGCCAGCAGGTCGGCCTGCAGCACGCTCAGCACGCTCGCTGCGGGCTCGGGCTCCTCGGGCACGGCCACCGGGGGTACCCGCTCCCCCAGCCGGGAGGCGAGCACCGTGTGCGCCTCGGCGGCAGCGCCGCCACTGGCCGCGAGTAGGGAGTTGCCGGGGGTGGGCGCCGGTCGGTCCGCCGCCCAGCGGGGACAGGCGGTCAGCAGGTAGAGCGTCACCGGGCGGTGCCGGCCGAGTGCCACGAGCAGATCGAGATGGCGCGGCGGCAGCCCGGAGATGCCGAACACCGTGATCGCGTCGGGAAGCTCCTCGGGCCAGACGACCTGCTCGCCGTCGAGCGCGGCCAGCGTGGCGGTGAGCCGGCGCTCGGGATCGGGGGCGGACAACCGTCGGCTGAGCTCACGCCACAGCAGCGGCTGCCACCGAACACCGGTCGGCAATTCCCGCCCGCTCGGCCCAGACCAGGCACCCTGGGTCCAGGCCCGGACCAGGTCGGGTCGGTACAGCGCATAGCGGTCGAACAGGTCCGCGATCCGGCGAGCGAGGGGGAACCGTCGCGCGGGTGCTGGCTGGCCACCGTCGGTCAGGTGGGTGTGCAGCGGCGCCAGGTCCGGGTCGGCCGGCAGGTCGTCGAGCAGCTCCAGCAACGGCCAGACCAGCCGGTCGGGCTGCCAGGGATCACCCTCACCGTCCTGGTCACCAAGCACCGCCCGGATGCTGCGCTGTAGCACCGATCCCAGGAACGGAAAGCCGACGTTGGCGCAGACTCCGGCTTCGTCCCCGTCGCGGCCGAGGTCCTCGGCCAGCCGCTGCACCAGCCAGCGCTCCATCCCGCGGCCCGGAACCGCCACCTCGATTCCGGCCAGCGGATCGGCGGGCGGGGCGGCCAGCAGCTGCCCGACGAGCTGCTCGGCGAGCGCGTCCACCCCCGTGGCCCGCACGACCCGCAGCTGTCTGCCCACCTCGACTCCTGTCTGCCCGCGCGACCCTCGTGACGAGCCTAACGACCGGGCGTGACCGGCAGTCCGACGTGAGGCGCGCCACACTGGCAACCCGACCCCCGGAGAACCGATCGTGGGGCGCGAGGAGGCGAGGCTGCGCGCACCACACCTCCGCACCGGCCGCCGGCGCCGCGGCTGCCTGCTGCCCCTGCTCGTGCTGGCGGGGCTGGTGGCCGCCGGCGTGGTGTGGGGCCCGGCGCTGGTGGTGCGCGGCGTGGCCACGGCGACCGTGCTCGACGGACTCGACCTCGGTGTCCCGCGGCCGCTGGCTCCGCAGGTGGCCCGGCGCTCCACGACCGTCGGTGGCGTCGAGGTCGACCGCTACGAGCCCGTCGGTGCCACGACCCGGGCGGCGCAGCGTCCGGCGATCGTGCTCGTGCCCGGGGCCACCCCCGACGGACGCGACGACCGGCGGGTGATCGCGATCGCCACGGCCGTGGCCCGGGCAGACCGCAGCGTGGTGGTCCCTGAGCTGGCCGTCTACAGCGAGGACCTGCTGGTCGGCGACCTCGAACGCATCGTCGCCGTCACGGCCGGGCTCGCCGGGTCGAACGACGGGGTGGTGCTCGCGGGACTGTCGTTCGGCGGCAGCCTGGCGCTGATCGCCGCCGACGACCCCGCCGTGCGCGACCAGGTGCGGCTGGTCGCCACCTTCGGGGCCTACGCCGACCTCGCCGGGGTGGTCCAGGCCGCCATCACCGGCGTGTCGCTGGTCGACGGTCAGCGCATCCCGTGGCAGGCCGACCCGCGCGCCCAGGAGGTGGTGCGCGGCCAACTGCTCGACCTCGTCGACGAGCAGGCCCGCACCGCCCTCGAGGCGGCGCTGGACCGGGAGCTTGACCCCGACGCGCTGCCCGAGGCGCTGCGCTCGCTGCACGACCTGCTGGTCGAGGGCGAACCCGACCGGGTCATGGCCCGCCTCGAGGCCGCCCCCGAGGTGGTCCGGGACCGGATCGCGGCAGTGTCCCCCGTGCGCGCCGCCCCGGACCTCGCGGTGCCGCTGGTTGCGCTGCACGCCCTCGACGACCCGGTGATCCCCTACGGCGAGCTACTGCGGCTGCAGGCCACCTACCCCCAGCTGCGGGCGTTCACGCTGCGCACTTTCGACCACCTCGGGTTCGGCGACGGTGAGCACGGCTGGTGGGTGCAGGTGCGCGACCTGATCGAGACCGCACGGTTCGTGACCGTGATCCTGGAAGCGGACGCCGGAGCGCCGTCATGAGCACCTTCGATCTCGCCGTGGTCGGAGCCGGCGCGGCCGGCCTGACGCTGGCCACCTGCCTGCAGGCACGCGGTCGACGGGTGGTGGTGATCGACAAGGGCGCCCGACCCGGCGGACGGCTGGCCGCCCGCCACCTCGGCGACGCCCGGTTCGACACCGGAGCGGTGCGACTGCGCGTCGAGGACGACGCGGTGGCCCGGCACCTCGACACCCGGCTGCGTGCCGCCGGCCGCGGCGACCTCGTGGCGGTCGGATCCGACCGGTGGTGGCAGCTGGCCGACGCCGCGGCGGTCGCCCACGCGTTGCTGGGTGACGTCGAGGTGGTGCCGGCGCTGGTCACCCACCTCGACGTCCCCGACATCGGCCCGGTGGGCGCGGTCGTGCACGGCGGCGCACCGGTGATCCGGGCGCAGAGGATCGCACTCACGATGCCTGCACCGCAGGTCGCCCTGCTGCTCGCCCGCAGCGACCTGGACCCCGGCGATCGGCTGCGCTCGGTGGTCTACCGTCCGGCGGCGGTGCTACTCGCGCGGCTGGCCGCACCCGTGGCCGAGGTCGAGGTGCCCGCCGCCGACGCCTGGCTGGCCCAGGTCCGTGACGAGTTCCGGCGCGGGCGCTCCCCCGTCCCGGCCCTGACCGTGCAGGCGACCGAGCCGGCCGCCCGCCGTGGCTTCGAGCAGGACGCCACCGACCTCACCGCGCGCCTGTTGACCGCACTCCTCGCGCGCGCCCCGGAGGCGGTCGTGCGAGAGGTGTCGCTCAAGCGGTGGCGGTATGCGACCGTGCGCACACCGTTGGCCGGAGGCACCTTCCTGTCGCTGGGTGACGGGCGGCTGGTGGCGGCCGGCGACGGGTTCGGCCCGTCGTCCGATCCGGGCCGGGGGGTGGCCCAGGCGGTGCGGTCAGGGCTCGACGCAGCCCAGAACTGCTGATCCCCTACCCTGCATCAGCCGGGCACCGGAGCGGTCCGGTGCCACCCTCGACGATCGGCCCGTGGGTGCCCACCCAACGTACGATCCATGACGTCTCCTGGCTGGTCACCCTGGCGAAGCGGCTCTCGGGTTGGGTGCTGCACCTGCGGGGCTGGCGGGTGGTGGGCGACCCCCCGTCCGACGCCCGATTCGTGCTTGTTGCGGCGCCGCACACCAGCGCCTGGGACGTTCCGTTGATGCTGGGCTGCACCCTGCAGGTGCGGCTGCGACTGCACTGGCTCGGGCTGGCCACGTACTTCCGATGGCCGATTGCCGGGCTGCTGCGCTGGCTGGGCGGTGTTCCCATCACCCGCGGCCCGGCCGCCCAGCGGGTGCAGGAGGCCGCCCGGCTGCTGGCCGACGGTGGGCCGGCCGTGGTCGCGATCGCCCCGGAGGGCTCACGGCACCGGGTGGACCGCTGGCGCACCGGCTTCTACCACCTGGCGGTGACCGCCGAGGTCCCGTTGGTGCTGACTGCGCTCGACTACTCGAAACGCACGGCGCGGTTCGGTCCGCTCCTGCAGCCCAGTGGGGACCTCGCCGCCGACCTGCCCGTCATCCAGGCGTTCTACGCCGACGTGCAGGGCCGCCACCCCGAGCGCCAGGGTCCGATCCGTGTGGACGAGCCCGAGCCACCGAGCACTCCCGAAACGACCTGAGCCCGACGGGGCGGTGTCCGTTCGGACACCGTGCGGCTCACCAGCCCCACTAGCCTCCGCGCGTCGTCTCCGGCAACGACTCAGTTGCCTTCCCCGTCCGATTCCAGGATGCGCTCATGGCCAGCCTGTCGCGTGCCGCTCTCGCTGTGCTGCTGGTCATGGCCACGCTCGGCCCGGCCTGGGCCGAACCCGTGCCCCCCGAGCCCCGACGCGCGGAGGGGCCAACGCCCATCATGCAGCCCGCCCGGCTCGATGCCGTCCAGCTCGCGAGCTGGTTCCTGGCCAACCCGGCCCGGGCCGGGGTCTACGCGCTAGAGATCGATGTGCTCGAGCTCGCCGAGCTGTTCCTCGAGGAGGGCGAGCGCGAGGGGGTGGCCGGGGACCTCGCCTTCGTGCAGTCCGTGCTCGAGACCGGCAGCTTCTCCTACCCGGCCCACGGGCAGGTCCGGGCCCACTTCAACAACTTCGCCGGCCTCGGAGCCTGCGACGGCGGCGCCTGCACCGTGGCGCGCTTCCCCACCCCCCGGATCGGGGTCCGGGCCCAGATCCACCACCTGCGCGCCTACGCCGATCCGACCGTGACCCGCAACACGCTGGCCAGCCCGCTCGCCAGCCCCCGCTTCGACCTCGTTCAGCCCAAGGGGCGGGCCCCGAACTGGGAGGACATGGGCGGCTCCCGACCAGGCCTGCCGGGGGTCAACTGGGCCTCCGACCCCCGCTACAGCCACAAGATCCTCGCCCTGTACGACTCCATGCTCGCCTTCGCCGTCGAGATGGCGGGCACAACCCGTCCGTTCCTCGACGTCGTGGCCGGCTCCTTCGCCGCGCACGAGATCGAATGGCTCGCCTCCACCGGCATCACCCGAGGTTCGCGGGACCGGCTGCGGTTCGACCCGCAGGGTCTGGTTTCGCGGGGTCAACTGGTCAGCTTCCTGTACCGGCTTGCCGGTGAGCCCGAGATGCAGGACCTCCCGCCCTACCCCGACATCGCGGCCGACGACGTGCATGCCACGGCGATCGCCTGGGCGGCCAGCGAGCAGATCGTCGGCGGGTACGCCGACGGGCGCTTCGGACCGGGCAACCCGCTCACCCGGGGGCAGATGGTGAGCCTGCTGCACCGCCTGGCGGGCGAACCGGAGGAGACCGGCGTAGCACCCTTCGGGGACGTCGGCGGCTCGGTGCACGCCGCCGCGATCGCCTGGGCCTCCGCCACGGGGATCACCCTGGGGGTCACCCCGGAGCGCTTCGAGCCACAGGGAGCGGTGACACGCGCCCAGATGGCCGTGTTCCTGTTCCGCTTCGGCCGGCTCATGGGCCTGCCGGCCGATGAGGGCGCCGACCCGGCGCTCGACACCGGTGCCGGGACCCCGACCACCCCGACGGTACCGACCCGCGACTGAGCAGATCCCACCCGGCTCCCCCCCAAGGAACCCCCTGCCCAATCCCCCTATGCCCGGTGCGGCATCGTGGGGAGGTCCCCGATGCTTCGGTCACCGGTGTGCCGTATCGTCCCCGCGGTCGCCCGGCCCGGAGCACGTCTCGGGCCCTGTCAGGAGCCGAACGATGCGGACCGACTTCCATCACCTCCCGACGCCCAGCGTCGCCGCGGATGCGCAGCCCGACCCGCCCATGTCGGTGCAGTTGGCGGACTGGCTGCTGCGCAGCGCGTCCGACGCAGCGCCGGTCGCGGCCTACCGCCGCTCCGCCGCCGAACTGGTCGTTCGAACCACCGCCCCGGCCGACCCGGTCGAGCCGCCGTGGTGGCACGAGCTCGGCGCCGACCGGGCGGTCGAGGTCTGGCTCGAGCATCACGGCCCGGCGACGACCTGACCCTCAGCCCGTTCATGATCGGGTGCCGCAGGCTCGACCCCTCGGCGGCGACCGCGCACCCAGGACACGAAGCGATCGGCCTGCCGGGCGGCCCAAAGGTGCACGTCGCGGGCCCACTCGTACTCGCGGGCCAAGATGGCCAGCCCGGCGACCGCCGTCAGTGCCCCTGGGCCGGGAACGAACGGCGAGGCGAACAGCAGGCTGACGGTCAGCACGAGCGCCCCCAGGACGGTCACCCACACCCGGCGAGCGTGGTCACGGACTCCGCGCACCACCGGCGGCAACGGGGAGGTGGCCGAGGGATCGAAACTGTCGGGGGCACCGATGTCGGCCCGGGCCAACTGCGAGAGGACCCGGCCCATGGCCCGGGCACGGTGCCGGCTGGTGAGGGAGAACTCCGCCACGACCTCGGCCTCGTCGCCGCGCAATCGCACCTGGGCGGTGCTCACCGTGCGCCGATCGAGGTCGAAGACCCGGAATCGGTCAAGCGGCGTTTCGACATCGGGGACCGATGGGCTGGCGACCTGCAGGAGGCAGCGTCGCTCGGTCACCACGAACAGGCCCGGGGCCCGGGTACCCGGAAGCGCGGCGTGGCTCCAGGCCAGCACCGTCTCGTCGTCCCCGAGCGATTGACGGATGGGACCGAGCACCAAGCGCTCACGGAAGCGGGTCAGCAGACTCATGGACCAAGCGTACGGGATGGCCCGATGTCCGACCTGCCCCCGAGACGGTGGCCGTCGAGTCGATCAGCCGCAGCAGTGGTTCGTGAACCCGCAGTGCGGGCACCTCCACCGGGTACCGATCGGGTCGAAGGGTGTCTCGCAGCTCTCGCAGGCGACCATCACCGCGTCCGGCTCCGTGGTTCGCCCAGCCTACGACGTCCCTGCCGCGATCTCTGGCAGGCTGGTCCCAGCACCGCTGGAGCGTAGACTGCCTCGGATCGTGCCCGCCACGGCCACCCCCGGGAGGGAGCGCTGCAATGCGTGAACGGACCCGAAGCCTGCTGCTCGCGCTGCTCGCGGGCGCGCTGCTGCTCGCCGCACCGGCCGCGCTCGCCGTCGAGGACCGCGTGCTCATCGAACCGGGCGCCGAGGCCGTGGACCGCGCGGCGCTGGTCGAGGTGCTCCGCGACGCCGAACGCGACGGCGTGGTCGTCTCGGTCGCGGTGCTCGCCGGCGAGCCCGCCGGAGGCGCCCAAGCCGAGGCCGACCGACTGGTCGACGAGCGCGGCGGCGCCGCACTGGTCATCACGCCCACCGAGGTCGGCGGGGTCAGCGCGGTTGCCGGGCAGGATGCCGCCGCAGCGGTCGACGCCGCGCTCGACGTGCTCGAGCAGCGCGACGACGTGGTGGCCGCCGCCGACGCGTTCGCAGCCGGCCTCGCGCGATCGGAGGGCGGGGTCGGGATCGGCGCCGACGGCCGGCCCCGAGTCGGCGGGTTCTCGATCTCGTGGGTCGTGATCGCCGTCGTCGGAATCCTGCTGATCAACCTGGTGCTGCGCTCGGGCCGGCGCCGGCGTCACCGCCGCCGCGGCATGCGCGGGGCGGTGCCTGGTGCGATCGCGGGGTACGGGCTCGGGCGGCGGCGGGCCAACCGCCATCAGCGATCCGCCTCCGGCGCAGCCCCGCCCCCACCGCCGGGAGCCCG
>SLLJ01000224.1 GCA_007134165.1 Nitriliruptoraceae bacterium
AGCTCGGGATCGGCGAGGATGTCGGCCTCGGCGAACCGCATCGGGATCCAGTCCTGGTCGCGGTAGCGGGGCAGCTGGTCCGCGAAGTGAGGCGAGGTGGAGTCCGTGGACTGCGAGTAGGTCAGCAGGGCCTCGCTGACGGGCCCGTCCTCGGTGAACTCCACGGTCATCACGAAGCTCGGCCCATGGACCACGTCGGGGTACTCTCCGCGCTCCGCGTCGAACGGGGCGGTCACCAGCTGGTTGAACACGCCCTCGGCGTTGGGACCGCCGTGGACCTCGGTTCGCACCCCGTTACGGGTCGCGGACTGGACGTCGCCGAGCCGGGCGTCGAGCGCGACCCCGGCATCCGTGAAGCGCTGCACGGCCAAAGCCAGCGCCTCGAGGGCGGTGTCGTCGGACAGGTCGAGCCCGGCCGGGGTGCCAAGCGGGTCCTCGGGATCGAACTCCCCGACGAAGCCCAGTCCTCCTCTGGCGACGAACTCGCGGAACACGTGCGCTCCACGGGCGTCGACGCCCACCGTGCGGTCCCAGTCCTCGAGCACGTCACAGGCCTCGTCGAGCTCGACGGTGGCGTCGTCGAGCTCCACCTCCCCCGCCTCACGGCAGGCCGCGACCAGCTCGTCGACGACGAGCTCGGCGGCCAGGTTGCGGTTGGAGAACATCACCTGCTGCAGCTGCTCGAGGGTGAACCCGGGCTCGCCGAGCCCGTCGGTACCCGCGAGCCGCTGCTCGATCTTCAGCAGTCCGAGGCGGGGACGCAGTCCGAGGTTGGCACGCTCGGCACCGATCAGCGGACTGAACCCCTCCAGCGGCTGCTCGGGGTTGGCCAGCCAGTGGCTGTTGTTCATGTTCGCGACGTAGTCGTCGCGCTCGAGCACCGGCAGGTCCGCCGGCGCCAAGATGCCCGGCGCCGCTGCCGCAGGGTCGTCGGCCGGCTCGCACGCCGCGCGGGACCCGTCGAGCAGCTCACGGCCCTGCAACGCAAAGACGCGGCACTCAGCGATGGTGTCGGCGTCAACCGCCGGGACCACCGAGTGGTCGGCGTACATCGCCCGGCCTCCGTCGTCCACCGCGATCGTGTTCACCCAGGGGATGCCCTGATGTTCGTCGAGGGCCGCACGCAGCTGCTCCACCGACGTCGCACGGTTCATACCCAGCCAGACGTCCATCGCCCGGGCGTTTCGCGCGTTGACGTCGTTGACGACCAGGGCCGAGGTCGGGTTCCAGCTCACCGGACCGAGGTTGACCACCGGCCCGAGGTGGCTTTCGTAGAAGGTGTGCGTGAGGGTCTCGGGCTGCCCGTCGGTCCCCGGCACCTCGATGCTGACCTCGACCGGTTCGAGCTCGCGGACCTCGCCGTCGACCACATAGCGGGTCGGAGTTCCGGGTTCGAGCTCGAGCACATGCAGGGTGAAGCGCTGGGCGGTGCTCACGGTGTGCGACCACGCCACCCCCTCGGTGTGTCCGATGTTGACCAGCGGTATCCCGTGCAGCGACGCGCCGGTGACGTCGAGGTCGCCGGTCACCGTCAGGTGCAGCCGCGAGAAGCGCTGCGGTCCCTGCCACGGGAAGTGCGGGTTGCCGAGCAGCATCCCTGTCCCGTCGGCCGTCACCTCCGTACCCAGCGCGTAGGCGTTGGACCCGATGGTCGACGGGTTGCCGACCTGCTCGTCGAGCCAGGCAGCCGCCTCGCGTATGGCCTCGGGGCCCGGTCGGATCGCGCGGGCCGCAGCGGACGACGTGGCTGCCGGGGGCTCGGCGGCGATGATGCCGCCCATCAGCGCGACTTCGCCGGCCCGCATCATCAGCGCGTGGTAGTAGTGCCACAGCTCGAGCTCGGTCAGCGGCTGCACCCAGTCTTCGCCGGCGCAGGCCGGGTCGGTCAGCTGCTCGTCGGGACGCTGCGGGTCGCCGGCGACCTCGAGGTAATGGTTGAACCCGTCGAGGTAGCCGCGGACCACGGCCCGGGCTTCGTCACTCGGGGCCGGGCCGAACTCACCCGTGAGCATCGCCGGCACCCGCCCCAGCTCCCGGATGCGGGCATGGAAGAGGTCGCTGGCACGGTTGGCGTCGCTGGCGCCGAAGACCATCGAGCGCTGCGAGCGCACCGTCACCGCCTGCTCGAGCAGGACACACGCATTGTCCTGCCCGTAGGCGTAGCCCAGTCCGAAGGCGCCGCTCGGCAGATCGTCGGCCACCACGTGGGGCACGCCGAACGACGTGCGGCGCAGCTGCGCTCGGTAGTCGCCGTTCGCGGCCTCGTCGCCGTCCTGGGCGTCGGCGGGGTCGGCGGCGTCGTCGGCGTCGTCGGCCACCGCCGCCGGGGCCAGCAACCCGACCACGGCCAGGGCCACGACCAGCAACGACGACCACCGACGGGTCCGGAACAGCGAACGCAACGCAGACATCAACAGGACTCCTCGAAGTGACGTACGGGGACAACCGCCACCCGCACGGCCGGGCGCTCCCTGGCCACGGCCTCGTGGCACGCTAGCCCGGCGAACCAACCGCTCGCACATCCGGACACTCCCTGGGTGCAGTAGCGTCACGCACCGACCGACCCGGGAGGGCGTTCGTGCTGCTGCCCGCACCGCCCCGCTACGGCACCGCCGACGTGTCGCTGCTGCTACCTGAAGCCGCAGCGGCGGTGACCGGACGCGAGCAACCCTTGCTCGGGCTGCCGACGGGCATCCGCCGGGTGATCCTGCTCGTCGTCGATGGGCTCGGGGCCCGGCAGCTGGCCGCCCACGCGGCGATCGCTCCGGTGCTGAGCGGGGCCAGGCACGCGGTGCTCGACGCCGTCTACCCGACCACGACCGCCACGAACCTGACCTCGATCGGCACCGGCCTGCCGCCAGGTGAGCACGGCCTGGTCAGCTACTCGCTGGCCGTGCCCGACGACGATCGGCCACTGATCACACTCACCTGGAGTTGGCAGCGGCAGGACCTCGACCTCGATGCCCGCGACACGGTCGTGCCCGAGCGGTTCCAGCCGAGACCGACCGCCTTCGAACGGGCCACCGCCGCCGGGATCCGAGCGGTGCGGGTGCTGCGCCCCGAGTTCACGACCTCCGGTCTGACCCGGGCCGGGCTGCGCGGCGGCGAGGTCCGCACCGCCACCGGCCGCGAGCCCACCATCGCCGCGGCGCTGGCGGCGGCCGCCGAGCAGGACACGCCCACCATCGTCTACGCCCACCACGGCGACCTCGACGCGATCGGGCACCTGACCGGGCCGGGCAGCGAGCCGTGGTGCGAGGAGCTCGCGGCGGTGGACGCCGCGGTGGCCGACGCCGCCGAGCA
This sequence comes from Nitriliruptoraceae bacterium, assembly GCA_007134165.1. GTDB lineage: Bacteria > Actinomycetota > Nitriliruptoria > Nitriliruptorales > Nitriliruptoraceae > SKJO01. Next base: position 3,304 of record SLLJ01000224.1, read on the forward strand.
CCTCGGACCCGACACCGCCCTGCTGGTGACCGCCGACCACGGCATGGTCCGGGTGGCCGAGCAGGGCTTCGTCGAGCTCGCCGACGACCCCGCCTGGCTCGACGGCGTGCGGGTGCTGACCGGCGACGGCCGCTGCCGGCAGCTCCACGTCCATCCAGGCGCCGCGCAGGACGTGCTCGACGCCTGGCGGCAGCGCTGCGGGGAGCACGCCGACGTGCTCACCCGGGAGCAGGCGATCACCGCCGGCTGGTTCGGCCCGCACATCGCCGACCACGTCCGGCCCCGCATCGGCGAGGTCGTGGTCAGCGCGACCACCGACCGCTCGTGGGTGCACCGCGACCTCGACCTGTTCGGCGGCCGGCTGCCCGGCCAGCACGGAGCGCTCACCCGCGACGAGGTCGAGGTGCCGCTGATCGCGCTGATCCCGGACTGAGGCTTCGACGAGGACGACCATGCAGCAGCACGACGAACACGACACCGAGACCCGGGTGCTGGCCGCGGTCGAGGCGACCGGCGAGCCCTTCGAGGTCATCGAGATCGATCCGGCCCTAGCCGACACCGCGGAGTTCTGCGCCCACTACGGCCATCCGCTGGACATCGCGGCCAACTGCCTGGTGGTCTCGTCCCGGTCCGAGCCGCGGGTGCTCGCCGCCTGCGTGGTGCTGGCCACCACCCGCCTCGACGTCAACCGCACGGTGCGCAAGCGCCTCGGGGTGCGGCGCTGCTCGCTGGCGCCCGCCGAGCTGACCCTCGAGCTGACCGGGATGCAGCTGGGTGGGGTGACCCCCTTCGGCCTGCCCGTGATCACCCCGGCCGTCGACGAGCAGGACCGGCTCCGGCCGCCGCAGCCCGGCGAGCTGCCGCTGTGGATCGACGCGGCCGTCGCCGGCCCCGACCGGGTCATCGTCGGGGGCGGCTCGCGGCGGCTCAAGCTGTCGGTGGCGCCGACCGCGCTACTCGCGATCGGGGGCGAACTGGTCGAGCAGCTGGCTCGGGCGACGCCCGCCGGCGACTGAGCGCGCCAAGCGGTCGGCCCCGGCTGCCGGGGCGAACCGCCAGGCGCCCGGGCTACGGCCCGCGGCGGACACTGCCTGCGACACGGCGTACCCACGCGGTCGCCAGTGACCGGATGGGTACGCCGCATCCCCAGACGTCTCCCAGACGGGCCCCCAGACGGCGCACCATCGTCGCTCAGCGCGCCATAGCAAGCGACCTTCGCACGGCGGCGATGCCGCAGCAGCGC
>SLLJ01000411.1 GCA_007134165.1 Nitriliruptoraceae bacterium
ATGAAGTTCGGGGCCTACGTCATGACCGCGCTGGTCATGACCGCGATCATCTACCCGATCGTCGGTGCCTGGACCTGGGGTGGGGGCTGGGTCGACGCGCTCGGCTTCGCGGACTTCGCCGGCTCGACGATCGTGCACATGACCGGTGGTGTGGCGGCCCTGGTGGGCGCGGCCTTCCTCGGCCCGCGGCTGGGCAAGTACGACCCCAAGACCGGCAAGCCCCGCGCGATTCCCGGCCACTCGATGCCGCTGGCGGCGCTGGGAACCCTGCTGCTGTTCTTCGGCTGGTTCGGGTTCAACGGCGGCTCCGTGCTCGAACTCGACGGGCCGGCGATCGCTGCGGTCATCGTCACCACCGCGCTGGCCGGTGGCGCCGGCGGTACGGCGGCCGGCATCTACACCCGGCTGCGCGGCGGCAAGTGGGACGTGGCCATGATCGCCAACGGCATCCTGGCCGGCCTGGTGGGCATCACCGCCGGGGCGGACGTGGTCAACAACTTCATGGCGTTGCTGGTCGGGCTGATCGCCGGGGTGCTCGTCGCGCTGTCGGTGAACCTGATCGATGCCATCAAGATCGACGACCCCGTCGGCGCGATCAGCGTGCACGGCACCTGCGGGATCCTCGGAACCCTGTGGGTGGGCCTGGCGGCCACCGACGACGGGTTGTTGTTCGGCGGCGGCGCGGAACTGCTCATCGCCCAGATCATCGGCATCCTCGGCGTGGCCGCCTGGGTCGCGGTCTCCAGCGCGATCCTGTTCGGGACGCTCAAGGCGATGGGTCAGCTGCGGGTCTCCGAGCAGGAGGAGATCGAGGGCCTCGACGTGCACGAGCACGGCTTCCCCGGCTACCCGGACCTCGCCTTCGGACAGAGCGGTCCGTCGGGGACCGGCAGCTACTCCTACGATTCGGGCGCTCCCTCCCCGAACCGTCGTCCGCTCGAGGACTGATCGCCAGCACGACCAGACCAGTGGTGGGGTACCGGACTGGTCGGTCGTCGGTTCCCCCGCCCGCGTCCCCGCCCGCTGCTCGCAGCGCGGCGGGGACGCGGTCGTCGAGGGCCATGACCACTACGCTGCCGGGCAGGCCCGGCCGGAGGTGCACGGGTGCTCACGACCCCCTGGCAGGAGCATGACGTGGACAAGCAGCAGGAGTACGTGCTGCGTACCGTCGAGGAGCGTGACGTTCGGTTCGTCCGGTTGTGGTTCACCGACGTTCTCGGCTTCCTCAAGAGCGTGGCCATCACCACCGCCGAACTGGAGAACGCCTTCGCCGAGGGCATCGGCTTCGACGGCTCCGCGGTGGAGGGCTTCGCGCGGGTCCAGGAAGCCGACATGCTGTTGGTCCCCGACGCCGCGACCTTCCAGGTGCTGCCCTGGCGTCCGGAGTCGCAGGGCGTGTCGCGCATGTTCTGTGACGTGCTGACCCCCGACGGGCAGCCCTTCACCGCCGATCCCCGCTACGTCCTGCGGCGGATGCTGGCCCGTGCGGCGGACATGGGCTTCACCTTCTACGTCCACCCCGAGATGGAGTTCTTCCTGTTCGAGTCCGCGGACGCCCCGGTGCCGCTGGACGCCGGCTCGTACTTCGACATGACGCCGCTGGACGTGCAGCAGGACTTCCGCCGCGAGACGATCACGACGCTCGAGCGCATGGGCATCAGCGTCGAGTTCTCGCACCACGAGGTCGGGCCCTCGCAGCACGAGATCGACCTGCGCTCCACCGACGCGCTGACGATGGCCGACAACATCATGACCTTCCGGCTCGTGGTCAAGGAGACGGCACTGCAGCGGGGGATCTACGCCACCTTCATGCCCAAGCCGCTCGAGCGGCACTGGGGCAGCGCGATGCACCTGCACCTGTCGCTGTTCGAAGGGGACACCAACGCGTTCCACGATGCCGCCGACCCCTACCACCTCTCGCCCACCGGCCGGGCCTTCACCGCCGGGGTCCTGCGTCATGCCCGCGAGCTGACCGCCGTGACCAACCAGTGGGTCAACTCCTACAAGCGGCTCAGCGCCCGACTGCACGGTCCCCAGCCCAGTGGCGAGGCGCCGGTGTTCGTGACCTGGGGGCACTCCAACCGCAGCGCGCTGGTTCGCGTGCCGATGTACAAGCCGCGCAAGGGCACCTCCACCCGCATCGAGTACCGCGCCCCGGATCCGGCCGGAAACCCCTACCTCACCTTCTCCGTGCTGCTCGCCGCCGGGCTCAAGGGCATCGAGGAGGGCTACGAGCTGCCCGAGGAGTCCGAGGACAACACCTTCGAGCTCACCGCCGCCGAGCGCGCCGCCGGCGGTATCGAACGCCTGCCCGCCAGCCTCGGTGAGGCGCTGTCGTTGATGGAATCCTCCGAGCTCGTCGCCGACGCGCTCGGCGAGCGGCTGTTCGCCTACTTCCTCGCCAACAAGCGCCGGGAGTGGGACGAGTACTCCGCCCACGTCACCGCGTTCGAACTCGACCGTTACCTGCCGCTGTTGTGAGCAGCCGGTCCGCATCTCCGCGTGCCCGCCTCGCGGCCAGCGGCCTGGATCCCGACCGGGCGCTGCGTGACCTCGCCGCCGCCGGCATCGATCCCGACGACGGGCTCGACGACGAGGTCCTCGCGCTGGTTTCCGCCGCCGCCGCGCCGGACGACGCCTGGCGCTGCCTGACTGACCTGATGGCCGCGCATCCCCGAGGCTACGCAGAGGTCCGCGCCGATCCCGACTGGCTGCGGCGCCTGGTCGCGGTAGCCGGCGCCTCCCGCCCGCTGGGCGAGCTCATTGCCCGCCACCTCGATGCCCTCGAGGCGCTGCGCACCCTTGACACCGTCGAGGTGGAGGCGACCGCGGAGCAGGTGGCACACGCGGTGGAGGCCAGCGACGATCCGCAGCAGCAGGCGGCTGGGATCGCCGCCATCCGTCGGGCGGCCACCGCCGACATCGCCGCCCGTGACCTGACCGGGGTGGCGTCCCTGCCCGCGGTCGGCGCCGAGCTCGCCCGGCTCGCCGAAGCCGTGCTGGCGGGGGCGTTGCGCGCGGTTCACGTCCAGGTGGCCGGCGACGAGCCTGCCGCACGGCTCGCGGTGATCGGGATGGGCAAGCTCGGGGGCGAGGAGCTCAACTACGTCTCCGACGTCGACGTCATGTTCGTGCACGCGCCCACCCGCGAGGACGGCGACGAGGCTGCCGCGCAGGAGGCCCGGGCGGTGCTCACCCGTCTGCTCGAACTGCTCAACGCCTCCACCACCATGGGTCGTGCCTACGAGATCGACCCGACGCTGCGTCCCGAGGGCCGCAACGGTCCGCTGTCACGCACCGTGGGCTCGTACGTCGCCTACTGGGAGCGCTGGGCCCGCACCTGGGAGTTCCAGGCGCTGCTCAAGGCGCGGCCCGTGGCCGGGGACCGCAGGCTCGGCGCCGAGCTGCTGGCCCGGGCCGAGCCGTTCATGTGGCCCGAGCACCTCGACCCGGAGGTGGTGGCCGAGATCCGCGCCATGAAGGGCCGCATCGAGGCCAAGCCCGAGGTCACTCGGCACCGTGAGCGCCAGCTCAAGCTCGGGCCCGGCGGCATCCGCGACATCGAGTTCGCGGTCCAGCTGCTGCAGCTGGTGCACGGCCGCGCCGACCACAGCCTCCGGCGTACCGGCACGCTACCGACCCTCGAGGCGCTGACGCGCAACGGCTACGTCGCCGAGGAGGACGCCGAGGCCTTCTCGGAGGCCTACCAGGTGCTGCGCACCGTGGAGCACCGCCTCCAGCTCGCCCACGAGCGTCGCACCCACACCCTGCCGGTGGCTGCCGACCGGCAGGAGTGGCTGGCCCGCACCCTCGGGTACCGCGCCACCGACGAGCGCTCGGCCCGCGAGGGGCTGCTGCGGGAGCTGGCCCGGGTCCAGGGTCGGGTGCGGGAGCTGCACGCCAAGCTGTTCTACCGGCCGTTGCTCGAGACCTTCGCGGCGGTGCCCGCGGCCGACGCCGGGGTGAGCCTGCCCGCCGAGGCCACCGCCATGGGCGAGACCGCCGCCCGGGAGCGGCTGGTCGCACTCGGCTTCCGCGACGGGGCGGCGGCCCTGCGTGATGTGCGGGAGCTGACCGCCGGTGTCACCCGCCGGGCGCGCACGCTGCGTGCGGTGCTGCCCGGGGTGCTGCAGGTGCTGCAGGACACCCCGGACCCTGACACCGGGTTGCGCTCTTTTCGGGAGCTGGTCGAGGCGCAGGGCGACAGCGCCCGCCTGCTCGACCACCTGCGCGACCATCCACCGGCCGCCGAACTGCTCGGCCGGGTGCTCGGAACCAGTCGGGTCGCCGGTGAGCTGCTCGTCTCCCAGCCCCAGGGCATCGACTGGCTGCGCGACAAGGCCCTGCACGATCGGGCCCGCACGCGTGACGAGTTGGCCCGCATGGCGATGGCCCGGTTGCACTGGCAGGACACCACCGCGGCCCTGCGCCGCTTCAAGCAGCTCGAACTGCTGCGCATCGTCCTGCGCGACCTGGCCGGTGGGACCACGGCTGCCGGGGTCGGCGAGGAACTCAGCGCACTCGGGGAGGCCTGCCTGACCGGTGCTCTGCGGGCCGAGCTGCGCCGGCAGGCCCGTGAGCGCGGCCTGGAATCGCCCGACGAGCTGCCGGTCAGCCTGGCGATCATCGGCATGGGCCGGCTCGGAGGTCGCGAGCTCAACTACGCCTCCGACCTCGACGTGTTGTTCGTTCACGAGGTGCTCGGCGCCGGGGGCGAGCACGACGCCGACGCCACCCGCCTCGCGCTCGACATCGCACAGAACGTGCTGCGGTCACTCTCAGCGATCACCGCTGAGGGCAGCGCGTTCGACGTCGACGCGGACCTGCGCCCCGAGGGCCGCGCCGGCCCCCTGTCACGCAGCCTCAGCTCCTACCAGGGGTACTGGGACCGCTGGGCCGAGTCGTGGGAAGCCCAGGCGCTGATGCGGGTGCGCTACGTCGCCGGAGACCTCGACCTCGGCCGGCGTTTCGTCGCCGCCGCGCGGGACCGTGCCTTCGGCGAGGCTGCGGACGACCGCCGAGAGATCGCCATGCGCCGGATGAAGGCGCGGCTCGAGAAGGAGCGGCTGCCCCGCCGGGTCGAACCCGAACGCCATCTCAAGCTCGGGCCGGGCGGCATGTCGGACGTCGAGTGGACCGTGCAGCTGCTCCAGCAGCGCCACGGTCCCCGCCTGCCGATCGTGCGCACGCCCTCGACGGCGGAGGCGATCGACGCGCTGCAGGACGCCTCGCTGCTCGAGCACGAGGACGCAGCCTGGCTGCGCGAGGGCTACCGGTTCCTGGCGGAGCTGCGCAACCGCCTGTTCCTGCTGCGGCACCGGGACCCGGACGTGGTGCCGGCCTCTACCCTGCAGCTCGAGACCCTGGCGCGGTCCATGGGCTACGGCCGCGGGCGCTGGCAGGACCTCGAGGAGGACCGGCGCCGCCACGCCCGGCATGTGCGGCGCGTGTGTGAGCAGGTGTTCTACGGGGCCGGACCCGACGAGGGCCGCCGCGGTTGGTGACGGCCGGCTCGTGCGAGGGTGCGGTCAGCGCGTACCCTGCGGCGCGCGGAGGAAGGCGACGAGGTGTGGCGCGAGGGTTACGTCCCCGGCGGCGGGACCCGGTTCTTCGTGCGCGCTCTGGGATCGCCGCCGTGGCGGGACACCGACGTCGCCGCGGAGCGTGACGACGAGCTGTGCGTGCTGCTGCACGGGTGGCCGGAGGACAGCTCCGCCTGGCGGCGGGTGGCGCCGCTGCTCGTCGACGCCGGCTACCGCGTGGCCTGCCCGGACCTCAAGGGCTTCGGACGCTCCGATGCGCCACGTCGGGGGTATGACGCCGAGACCCTGGCCGACGAGATCAGCCAGTTGATCCGCAACCTGCACGCCCGCAAGGCCGTGCTCGTGGGGCACGACTGGGGCGGCGCGGTTGCGTTGGCGACGGCGTTCCGGCACCCGGGACGGGTCCGGGCGCTGGTGATCGCCTCCTCGCCGTTCCGGCAGATCGACCTGCGGGCGGCCTGGCACATCCCGCTGATCAACGTGCCGGTGCTGCCCGAGCTCACCTTCAACGCTGCTGCCGGCCCGATCCTACGCACCGCCATTCGGCACGCCGCGGTGGTCGAGGAGCCATTCACCGACGAGGTCATCGACGGCTACGTGCGGTCGGTCTCCACCCGGCACGCGGCTTGGATGGCCTACTACCGCACGCTGTCGCGGCAGGTGCTGGTGTCCTGGGCGGCGCGTCGGGTCCGCCGACGACTGCCGATGTTGTCCGAGGGGCACGGCCCCAACCGCCTGCGCATCCCCGCCACCGTGGTCTGGGGCGAGCAGGACCCGGTCACCCCGATCCACCTCGCGCCGCGGGTGGCCCACGACCTGGATGCGACCCTGGTGACGCTACCGGGCGTCGGCCACTTCGTGCACGAGGAGGACCCGCTGGGCTTCGCCCGTGCGGTCATCGACCTGGCGGGGCCCGGGGCCGGGTTCGCCTCGATGGGTGCCGGAGGTCGGGGTCGTTGATCGCACCTGCCATGCTGCCCGCCGCGGTGGTGTTCGACTGCGACGGCACGCTGGCCGACACCGAGTCGCTGGCCGACCAGGCCTGGACCGAAGCGCTCGCCGACCGGGGCTACACCCTCACCGCCGAGGATCTGCGCGCGGTGGTCGGCCACCCGTACGCCGCCAACCTGCGCTACTTCCAGGCCCGGGTCGATCTCGGGGATCCGGAGGTGTTCCGGTCCGGACTGCGCCGACGTTTCCTGGCCCTGTTCGAGACCGACCTCGTGCTGCACGAGGACGCGATCGAGGTGGTGCGGGCGCTGGCGGCGGGTGGGGTCCCCATCGGGGTGGCGTCGTCCTCGACCCACGAGCACGTCGTGCGCGTCCTCGATCACGGGAGCCTGAGCTCGGCGGTCCAGGTGATCGTGGGCGCCGACGACGTCGACGAGCACAAGCCCCGGCCCGGCCCGTACCTCGCCGCCGCCGCAGCGCTCGGGGTCGCGGCCGTGCACTGCACCGCGGTGGAGGACACCGGGGTCGGGGTCGCCGCGGCCCGCGCCGCGGGCATGTTCACGGTGGCGGTGCTGCGCGACCACCAGACCCCCGACGACCTCGCGGCCGCTGACCGGGTCGTCGACCGGCTCACGCTCCCGGCGCTGTCCGCCTGACCAGCCAGCGTCCGACCCGAGGAGATGCCCGTCGTGGACGCCCTGAGCTCCCTCGACACGGTCGACACCGGCCTGTTCCTGCTGCGGGTCCTGGTCGGCGTGACCTTCTCGCTGCACGGCTTCCAGAAGCTGTTCGGCTGGTTCGGTGGGGGTGGGCTCTCGGGCACCGCTGGTTGGTTCCGGTCGCTGGGCTTCGGTGACGGCCGAGCCGCAGCCCTCATGGCCGGGGGTGGGGAAATCGCCGGTGGGCTCGGGCTGGCGCTCGGTCTGCTCACCCCCTTGGCGGCCCTGGCGATGATCGGCACGATGACCACCGCCGCCCTGGTCAACCGTGCCGAACACGGTTTCTGGTCGGTGAGCAAGGGGTGGGAGCTCAACGGCTACCTGATCGTGGTCGCCGCGTCGGTGGCGATCACCGGGCCGGGCGCCTACTCCCTGGATGCCCTGCTGGGGATCGATGGGTGGTCGGGCCCGGAGGTGGGCCTGGTGGTCACCGTCGTCGGGGTGCTGCTGGGCTGGCTGCGCTGGGCGACCCGCACCACCCCCGACGACTGATCGTGGTAGTACCACCACGCTCCGAATGGACCTTGGTCCCAGGGCTGCGCGCCTTGCGGCACGTGCGTCGTGTATGCCGAGCGTCCAAACTGGCCGAGGTCCTGTACGAGCCCGGGTTGCGAGCCAGGGGGTGAGGTGCTCCGAGCGTGGCGCTCTCCGGTCACCCTGACGATCATGATCGCGGTGCTCACCGCCCTCGCCACGCTCGCCGCGGTCACCACCGCACGCGGCCAGGTCCAGCGGCAGCTCGAGCGGGAGGCCACGGCCCTCGCCGGCCGGATCGAGCGCGCGCTCGACGCCAACCTCGGGACGGTCGCTGGCGTCGGTGTCGGCCTACCCGACGTGCTCGACGGACTCGACCACGACCGGTTCGCGGCAAGCTTCGATCCGTTGTCCGCGGCCGGGCTGCTCGCCCAGGTCGGGGCGGTGTCGCTGGTGCAGCCGGTCACACCCGACGACCTCGAGCCGTTCCTCGACGGACTGGTCCCGTCCGTGCGCGACACCCTCGAGCTACGCCTGGCCGACGAGCCCGGCGAGCACCTGGTGGTGACCCATACCTGGCCGTTCGAGCCCAACCGTGCCGTCCTCGGGCTCGACGTGCGCACCGTGGACGTTGCGAGCCCTGACGCGCTGCGTGCGGCCGAGGAGCAGCGGACGGTCATGACCGCCCCCTACGAGCTGGTTCAGGGTCCGCCCGGCAGCCTGGCAACGATCACCTACCTGCCGGTCAGCTCCGGACCGGCCCCGCTGCTGCTTGCGGTGGCGGTCCGTCCGCAGGATCTGGTGGACCGTGTCCTCGCGCCGATCCCCGGTGTGATCTTCCGGTTGCGGTACGCAGGCGATGACGTCGAGGTGGCCCGGGCCGGCGATCCCGGCGCGACCCAGCGGCTGTCGACCGAGGTGCCCGTGGAGCTCTACGGTCGGTCCTGGTGGTTGCGCCTGGAGGGCGACCCCCGGCCTGCAGGTTCCCTGGCGCGTCTCGGTCCCTGGCTGCTGCCGGTGCTGGTCGGTGCCGCCCTGCTCGCCCTCACCCTGGTGCAACGCCGGGGCGAGCGTCGCCTTGCGGCGACCAACGCGGAGCTCGCCGAAGCCAACCGGGTCAAGGACGAGCTGCTGGCAGCCGTGTCGCACGATGTCCGTGCGCCACTGACCGTGATCGGGGGGTTGGTCGCCACGCTCGAGCGACAGCCAGCGGGTCCCCTGCTGCTGCGCGAGGCCCTGCCCCGCATCGGCCGCCAGGTTGAACGCGTCAGCGATCTGGTCGACGACCTGCTGGTGACCGCCACCGGCCGTGGTTCCGAGCATCTCGAGCGCAGGCCCACGGACCTGGTCGGCCTCACACGCCAGCTGGTGGACGACCTGGGGGTGGGCACGGTCAACGCCGACCACGACCGCCTCGAGGTGCTCGTCGAGCAACGCAGCATCGAGCGCATCCTCACCAACCTGCTGACCAACGCCGAGCGGCACGGCGCCCCACCCGTCGAGGTCGAGATCCGCCGGGTGGCAGACCACGCCGAGCTCACGGTCCGCGACCACGGATCCGGGATCGATCCCCACCATGCCGAGGCGATCTTCGACCCGTTCGCGCAGGTCGGTCGCCGGCGGGCCGGGGGCATCGGGCTCGGCCTGACGATCGCGCTCCGGCTCGCGCAGGCCAACGGTGCCAAGCTGCGGGTCGAGCCGGGTCCGGACACCGGGGCGGCTTTCAAGCTCGAGGTGCCGCTTGTCGCCACGGATGCACAAGAAGGTGCTGGGACCGGCCGATAGTCGGCATGAGAGCCCCTCACGGCCCTGACCTTCCATCCGTCAAGGAGCACCTCATGCGCTGCGCCTCGATCCGGTGTGCGCCTCCGGTCCTGCTGCTGACCGTGGGGCTGCTGCTCGGGCTGCTCGCCGGCCTGCTGCCGTCCGCAGCGGCCGCCGCGACCGCTGGAACTTCACCTGCCTACGTCGTGCAGGCGGGCAGCGCCGACCGGGCCGCGGCCTTGGTGGTCGGTGCGGGGGCGAGGTCCACCGCGAGCTCGAGGTGATCGGCGGGTTGGCCGCGACCCTGCCGGCCCCGGCGGCCGACGCCCTCGCTGCGCGCCGTGGCGTCGCGGTCGCACCCGACGTCGAGGTGGTGCTCGCCGCCACGGATGCCGCGGCCGTGACCGCCACCGACGAGGCGCTGACGGCGCACCTCGACGCGCTCAACCTTCCCGATCACTGGACGGCGAGCGACGGCCGGGTGATCGAGGCGGGCTCCGGGTTCGGGGTCGGGGTCGCACTGCTCGACACCGGTGTTGCGGACCACCCCGACCTTGCGGGACGCGTGATCGACGGTCCCGACCTCAGCGAGGAAGCCGGCACCGAGCGCGAGCACCTCGACTCCTACGGGCATGGCACCTTCATGGCCGGACTGATCGCCGCCGACGGGCCGGTGCCCGGCGCCGCCCCTGGTGCACACATCGTCTCGGTCAAGCTTGCCGGTCGGGACGGGGTGACCTCGCTGTCACGGGTCATCGAGGGCATCGGCTGGGTCATCACCGACGGTCGAGACGAAGCACTGAACGTTCGGGTGCTCAACCTGTCGTTCGGGGTGCCCACCAACGTTGCCCCGCAGGCCGATCCACTGGCCGCTGCGGTCCGGGCCGCCTGGGCCGCCGGCATCGTGGTGGTCGCTGCGTCGGGCAACGAGGGCGAGGGGATGGTCACCTCGCCGCCCCGTGATCCCTGGATCCTTGCGGTGGGCGCCACCGACAACGACCTCGCCGGCCTTCCCGAGTGGTCGGGTCGGGCCCGGGTGGGCCGCGCCCTGCGCCCTGACGTCGTCGCGCCGGGCGTGAGCGTGGCCTCCCTGCGCGCCGCGGGGTCCGCCGTCGATGAGGCCAACCCCGATGCCCGCATCGCCCTCGGCGACGCCGAGCCGGCCTACTTCCGGGGTAGCGGCACCTCGATGTCCACCGCGCTGGTCACCGGGGCGGTTGCCGTGCTCGCCGAGCCCCGACCCAACGCCACCCCTGACGACCTCAAGGCCGCGCTGGTGCGTACCGGCGTCCCCGTCGCTGGCAGCGCAGCTCCCGCCGTCGACGTGGCAGCTGCCGAGGTGATCGATGCCGACCAGCGCTGGAACCAGCGCCATCCCGTCCGGGTCGCCGGCCTGGTTGGTCGGGCCATGCCGTGGGCCGCACGTGGCGCCCCGGGGCCGGAAGCGACCTGGCAGCGGGCGCGGTGGGCCGAGCTGGAGGCCGCCCGGGCCCGTTGGGCCGAGGCTGTTGCCACGCGCGCCCGTTGGGCGGGTGTCGATCCGCAGCGGGCACGCTGGGCAGACCTGCACCTGACGCGGGCACGCTGGGCGGAGGTCGACCTGCAGCGGGCACGTTGGGCCGAGTCGTCCTTCGCGAGGGCGCGCTGGGCGCAGCTGCATCCGACGCGGGCGCGATGGGCCGAGGCCGACTGGGCACGTGCCCGCTGGGCCGTCGCCGGCGACGCCGACGTGTGGATGCGGGCGCGGTGGGCAACGATGGGCTGGGGTCCCGCCACTCCGTGACCCGCCGGGTCCCCACGCTCAGCCTCGTCCCGGGGTTGCCGGTCGCCGCTTGGCCGGACCGTCTGCCGCCCATGTACGTCGAGCACCGGCACCCTGCGATCTGGCGACTCCGGCGGACGTCGCGATCCCGGTCGGGCTGGTCGTGCTCGGGCCCCCGGCCTTCGTCGGCGCCTCGATGCTCGCCGAGGTGCTGCGCTTCATCGATCGTCTCGGGCGCTGCGCGTAGCCGGATCCGTTCTCGTTGCCGGCGTCCATGACGGGCGACCGGGAGATCCGGGCATGAGCACCGGTCCACCACCCCCGCCTCCACGGCCGGCCGCGCGCAGCCTGCAGGTGAGCGACCGCAGCCTGCTGGTGTGCCATGGCGCCCTGCTGTACGTCTTCACCCGCCGGCAGTCGGCGTCGGTGCTCCCGGTTGCGGGCCTCACCGGGGTGCAGTGGATGCGGCGTTCGATGGCGATCCGCAACCGCTTCGCGACCGACGTGATGGTCGACGTCGACAAGGAGCAGCTCGACGACGCTCGAGCCTTCGGTGACTGGCTGCTGTCGCTGGCGCCGGCCGACGTCGGGTGACGTTTGCACCTCACCCCAGGTGCTGGGTGAGGAACCCGAGCCGCTCACGGTCGTGGTGCACCCCACCTCCGTCGTGCCCGTCGTAGGGGTAGACGCTGAGGCGTGACCTTCCGCCGTAGTGGTGGTGGGCCGCGAAGACCGTCGAGGGCGGACACACCGCGTCCGCGAGTCCTACCGAGATCAGGGCAGGTGCGGTGGCGCGTTTGGCATGGTTGACGACGTCGAGGTAGGACAGGGTCGTGAGCACTGCATCGACCTCGTCGCGGTGGGTACGGCAGTACTCGGTGAGCTCCGCGTAGGGCTGCTCGTCAGTGATCTCGAGGGCACGTCGGAAGTGGGCGAGGAACGGCACCCCGGCGAGCACGGCCGCCGGACGCTCGGCGAGGTGCGCGGCGGCCAGGGCAAGGCCCCCGCCCTGGCTGGTGCCGGCCACGGCGATCCGCTCCGGGTCGACCCGCGGGTGGGTGCGGGCCGCGTCGACCGCCCGTGCGGCGTCGATGAACAGCCGGGTGTAGTACGCCGTGGCTGGCGCGCCGATGCCTCGGGTCAGGTAGCCGGGAGCGGCCGGGCTGCCCGGATCGTCCGGGTCGGCGGTTGATCCCACGTGCGAGCTCGACCCCTGCCCCCGGGTGTCCATCACCAGGTGGGCGTAGCCGGCGGCGGAGAACAGCAGCCGCTCATGGGGCAGCCCCCGCCCTCCGCCATAGGAGGCGAACTCGACCACGGTGGGCAGGGGACCCTCGGTGTGGCGAGGCAGCAGCAGCCAACCGCGGATGGCCGCACCAGCGTGGCCGGGGAAGCTGACATCGAGCACCTCGACGGTGCGCAGGCCGGCGTCGATCGGTTCGTAGCGCGTCTTGAGCCGGTGTTCACGAGCGGCAGCGACCTGGTCGGCCCAGAACACGTCGAAGTCGTCGGGTTCGGCGACCTCGGGGCGGTAGCGTTCGAGCTGTTCGAGGGGTAGGTCGACGTGCACGGGGAACCTCCGTCGCGTTCAGCGGCCCGTCGTACGGTGGACGGGTCGCAGCGGGTCGACGCCCACGCGTCGGAGCAGGTCGACCGTCTCGGCCAGCGGCAGCCCCATGACGTTGGTGTCCGACCCGTCGATGCGTGCAATCAGCGCCGCCCCCGCTCCCTGCAGCCCATAGCCGCCGGCCTTGTCGTCGGGTTCGCCGGTGTCGAGGTACCACGCCACCTCCGTCTCGCTCAGCGACCTGACCTGCACCGCCGTGGACACCACGGTGTCGTGGTGCTCGTGGCCGCGTCGTACGGCGATGGCCGTCAGCACCTCGTGTCGGCGGCCCGACAGTGCGCGCAGCATGGCCGCTGCGTCGGCCCGATCGCTGGGCTTGCCCAGCGCCCGGCCGTCGAGCACCACCGCGGTGTCGGCGGCGAGGACCACCTCGTCGTCCAGGGTGGGGGCAGCACCGGCCTTGGTCGTGGCCAGGCGCAGGACCATGGCGGTGGCGTCGTCGCCGGGCAGCGCAGTCTCGTCGATCTCGGGGGGACGGACGACCGGGTGCAGCCCGAGCCGGGCCAGGAGGGCCGCCCGGCGTGGACTCCCCGACGCCAGCACCAGGCGCAGGACAGTGGTGTCCTCGACGCTGCTCACCGGGGGTCACCCACCGCTGACTGCTGCGGCCGCTTCTGCCGGCAGCGAACTGCAGATGCGTGCGCGGGTCCCGGCGGCGAGCCAGCCGTGGGGAAGGACCACCCGCGCAGGTCTATCGGTGTGTCCGCGGGGTTGACGTCGGACGCTCTCGTCGAACGGCAGGCTGCGGTCGAGGTCCTCGAGCAGGGCATGGACCTCGTCGAGCGACGACACCTGGTTGAGTGCCCGGCGTCGTGCTCCTCCGACCGGGAACCCCTGCAGGTACCAGCCCGTGTGCTTGCGCAGCTCACGCAGTCCCACGACCGGTCCGAAGAAGTCCACCAGCAGCTCGGCATGCTCGACGAGCAGGTCGAGGATCTCGCCCAGCGACGGGGCCGGCGGGACCTCACGCCCCTCGAAGGCGGCCTGCAGGTCCCGGAACAGCCACGGTCGACCGAGGCAGCCGCGGCCGACCACCACCCCGGCGCACCCGGTCCGGGCGACCATCGCCAACGCGTCACGGGCCTCCCACACGTCGCCGTTGCCGAGCACCGGCACACCGACGGCCTCCACGAGCCGGGCGATGGCCGCCAGGTCGACCGGCGGGCTGTAGCGCTGCTCGGCAGTCCGTGCGTGCAGCGTGATCCCGGCCACACCGAGGTCGGCGGCGCAGGTGCCGGCTTCGAGGTAGGTGAGGTGCTCGTGGTCGATCCCGAGCCGAAGCTTGACCGTGACCGGGACCGCGCCTGCGGCCCGCACGGTCTGATCGACGATGTCTGCGAAGCGTTCGAGCTGCCAGGGCAGTGCCGCACCTCCACCGTGACGGGTCACCTTGGGGGAGGGGCACCCGAAGTTGAGATCGAGGTGGTCGACCTCGCCCTCCTCGACGAGCAGCCGGGTCGCCGCGGCGGCCTCCCCCGCTTCGATCGCGTACAGCTGGATCGATCGCGGATCCTCGTCGGGGGCGAACGCCGCCTTCAGCCGGGTCTTGTCGTCGCCCTCGATCAGTGCACGAGCGCCGATCATCTCGGACACGTACAGCCCACCACCGAAGCGTCGGCACAGGGAGCGGAACGGCGCGTTGGTCACCCCGGCCATGGGGGCCAGCACGACCGGTGGCCAGACTCCGAGGGGTCCGAGGCGCAGCGGATCGGGGTGGGTCGGGGTGGTGAGCATGGCGCGGACGGTAGCGTCCCGCTGCCGTTGGCCGCAGCGCTCAGGACCACTGGTCGCGAAGGGTGCCCCGGCGGGCGGCCTCGCTGCGCAGCTGCACGACGATGCCGGCGATGGCCAGCGCCACGTACCCCACGTTCCACCACCAGCTGAGCTCCAAGGTCTGGGTCGTTGCCGGATCGGTGAGTGCCGCACGGTCCAGCACGCCGGTGACGAGCAGCAATCCGGTGATCATGACCGTGGAGCCGGCGAAGGCACCGAGCAGCGTGAGGATCAGCATCGGCAGGTCCCCGACGATGGCAAGCACCGCGAGCAGCACTCCGACGGCCACCCCCACGAGAACGATCAGCCAGGTCCAGTCGACGCCGATGGCCACCATTGTGGCCGAGCCGAGCGAGAACCCGATCGCGGCCATACCGATCACCACCGACACCGCGTAGTAGAGGTAGGCGACCAGTCCGAACACCAGCGCGCCGGCAACGCCGACGAGCCACCCCAGTCCGGTACCGAGCCAACCGCCCTCGGTGAAGGCGGCGACCAGCCCGGAACCGAGCATGAACCCGGCGAACGATCCCCACACCGCGATGATGATGCGCAGGGCGGCGTAGCCCTGGAAGCACAGCAGCGCGCCGATGATGATGGCGAGCACTCCGACGACGACGGCTTCCATGGCACGCTCCTCGGTCCAGGCACGTGGCTGATGGGTGGCTGACCTTCCCAGTCTTGCACCTCGATCCGTGGATCGCGTGCACGCCAGTACGACCCGACGCCCGCTTCAGTGGGGCTGCGGCTGTCCGACGTCGCCGAGCCCTGCGGCCAACCGCCCTCGGGCGAAGGCCGTTGCGTTCTTCGGATCCTCCGCTTGCTGCCCAACCGCCGTGGTGTGCCGGACGGTTGTGGTGTGCCGGATGGTTGTGGTGTGCCGGATGGTTGTGGTGTGCCGGACGGTTGTGGCGTGCCGGACGGTTGTGGCGTGCCGGACGGTTGTGGCGTGCCGGACCGGCTGCCGAACCCCCATCAGGTTCGGCAGCCTGGCAGCCACCGTGCGTCCCGTACCCCACTGACCGTCGATCCCCTGCTCTCCGGCTCGGAGCCGCTGCACACTCGGCGGTGGCCTCCGGTGACGAGGGCCGCCGCGGTTGGGCCGCGGTTGGGTCGCGTTGGGTCGGGTTGGGTCGGGGGGGTTGCCCCGAAACTCTCGTCCACGCGAGGTTTGTGCCGGTTGGGTCGGGGTGCTGCCCCGAAACTCTCGTCGACGCGAGGTTTGCGCCGGATCGGCTGCGTAGGGCCGTCTTGGGCCGGTTGGGTCGTGTTGGGCCGGCCGGTCGGCGCCAGGCGTGCGTGGGTGTGCGGCAACCGCCTGACCGCTCCGGGGGTCTGGTGGGAAACTCTCGTCCACGCGAGGTTCAGGCCGCGCGCGGTCCGTCAGGTCCGTCTGGTGCCGGGTCATCGAGCACGGTGCCCGTCAGCATCGTGCCGGTGAGCACCGCGGTGGTCAGCACCGCGCCGGTGAGCACTGCGTACTCCAGATGGGCGCCGGTGAGGTCGGCGCCGAACAGGTTCGCGCCGTCGAGCCGGGCGTGTTCGCACCTGGCGTCCACCAGCCGGGCCCGCTCGAGGTTCGCGTTGGACGCGTCGGAGCCGGTGAGGTCGGCGCCGGTCAAGTCCGCGCCCCGGAGGACGG
>SLLJ01000285.1 GCA_007134165.1 Nitriliruptoraceae bacterium
GCCACCGGATCCCGTGGTCGCGCTGCTCGACGGCCACCAGTGGCTCACTGGCCGCCTCGGTCGGGGTCGTGGCGCGGTCTGGCGACGTGCCGGTCATGGGCTGACTCCTCGTCTCGTCCTCAACGGGGTCCGCCACGACGGCGTGGACGCACCGTGTGGGCACGTGCGTCGCGACAGCTCCCGCATCCAGCCTAACCCCGACGTCCGACCGGCCGGCCCGGATTCGCCGGCGACGGCGACGTCCGGACCGGCCATTTCGTCCGGCGGCAGGGCCCGATAGCCTCCGGGATGATGTCTTCGCCGCGCCAGGATCAAGCCTCGATCGGCGACGTGCTGGATGCCCGCCGACGTCGGCGGATCGTGGGACGCCGGGCCGAGCTCGAGCTGTTCGCGTCCGCCGTCGCCTCCGACTCGTCGGACCCCGCCGTGCTGTACCTGCACGGACCGGGAGGGATCGGCAAGACCAGCCTGCTCAGCGCGTTCGCCGAGGTCGCCTCGGCAAACGCGGCCGCCGTCGTCCGGCTCGACGGGCGCGACCTCGCCGCGTCGCCGGGCGCGATCCTGAACGCGATGCGTCAGGTCGTCGAGGTGCCGGACGTCGGACCGATCCGCGGACCGAGCGACCGGTTGGTGCTGTTGATCGACAGCTACGAGCGCCTGGCACCGGTCGACGACTGGATCAGGGAGGGATTGGTCCCCCGGCTGCCGGTCGCTGCGATCACCGTCCTCGCGGGGCGCACGCCACCGGAGCTCGGTTGGCGGGCAGATCCTGTATGGCGTGACCTGCTGCGGGTCGTGACGCTGCGCAACCTCGCCCCGGCCGACAGCCACACGTACCTCGAAGCCTGCGGAGTCGACCCGACGCATCATGACCGGTTGGTCACGCTCACGCACGGCCATCCGCTGGGGCTGTCGCTGTGCGCCGACGTCGCGGTGCGCGGCGGTGAGCTCAGGGACACGCTCCGTCCGGACCTCGTCGGTGATCTGGTCCGCGGCTTCGTCGATGTGGTTCCCGATGAGCGTCAGCGCATCGTGCTCGCGGCTTGCGCGCAGGCACGGGTCACGACCGAGGAGATCCTCCGCGAGGTGCTGGGACCGGACAGCGACGCTGGCGAAGCCCACGATCGGTTCGCCTGGCTGCAGGACCTGTCGTTCATCGAGACCGGCCCCGACGGGGTGTTCCCCCACGACCTGGCACGCGACGTGCTCGACGCGGACCTCCGGTGGCGGGATGCCGCGGGCTACACCCGCATCTTCCGGCGGGTCGCGGCAGCCATCCGCGGCCGGCTCGACAGCCTGCACGACCGGGAGCAACAGCGTGCCATCTTCGATCTGAAGTTCCTGTTCCGAAACATCCCGGGGGTCCTGTCGCCGATCGAGTGGGACGCCTGGGGGCAGCACCATCCGCAGCCCGCGGCACCCGAGGATCACGACCGCGTCCTGGACCTGATCGCCGCGGCCGAAGGCAACGAGGCGGCCCGGATCGCTGCGGTCTGGTGGGCGGCCCAGCCGGAGGGGTTCTGGGTGGTGCGCGATCGCTCCGATCACGTCCGTGGGGTCGTCTGCCTTCTGGATCTGACCGCGGCTGAGCAGGCCCACCGGACGGCGGATCCGGGGGCGATGGCCGTCTGGAACCACGCCCACGGCCACCGTCCGCCGCGGCCCGGGGAGGTGGTGACCCAGACGCGGTTCATCGTCGACCGCGACGCCTATCAGGGGCCCTCGCCGACGCTCAACGCCGTGCCGATCGTCACGCTGCAACGTCAGTTGGCGACCCCCAATCTCGCCTGGGACTACCTCACGATGCACGACCCGGATGCCTGGGACGACTACTTCGCCCTGGCTGACCTCCACCGTGTCCGAGCGGCGGACTTCGAGGTGTCGGGACGCCGGTTCGGGGTGTTCGCCCATGACTACCGGGAGCGTCCGGTCGATGAGCTGATCGATCTGTGGATCGAACGCTCGCTCGCCCAGGACCCCACGTTGCAGACCGGGTCCGAAAGCCGGCTGCAGGTGCTTTCGCAGCAGGAGTTCGCCGACGCGGTTCGCCAGGCGCTGCGCGATCTGCCACGCGCCGACCTGCTCGGTCGCAACCCGCTGCTCGGAACCCGGCTGCTCCAGGCGAAGGCCGGCGATCAGGCACCCGGTGCCGCTGCGCTCGAAGACCTTGTGCGTACCGCGGTCGCATCCCTGGGGCAGCATCCACGTGACGACAAGCTGCTGCGGGCCGTCGAACGCACCTACCTCGATCCTGCCCCGACCCAGGAGGCAGCCGCGGCACGACTCGGCCTGCCCTTCAGCACCTACCGTCGCCACCTGACCCAGGGCATCGAACGCGTCGTCGGGTGGTTGTGGGACCGGGAGGTCTACGGCGGCGGCGATCCGGGTGGGGACCGGTGAGCAGAACCGGACAGTGATCGGTCTGGAGAGTGAGCACTCACGTCATGCAGCCTTGTCGGAGACGACGAGGAGGCAGCGATGGACGGTGTTGTGCAGGGCCGGGCCCTGGTGGTCGGCGGTGGGATCGCGGGGTTGCTCGCGGCACGCGTGCTGGCGGAGGGCCACCTCGAGGTGCAGGTGCTCGACCGCGACGACCTGGAGGGTCGCGATGCCTCCGACCCGCGACGCGGTGTCCCCCAGGGACGCCACATCCACGCGCTGCTGCCACGCGGCCGACGGATCCTCGAGGAGCTGTTCCCCGGCCTGACCCGGGAGCTGGTCGACGCCGGGGCACCCTGCGGTGACCTGCTGGGCGATGCCCGACTGCACCTGGGTGGTCACCGGCTCGCCCGAGCAGATGCGGGTCTGACGACGGTGAGTGTGAGCCGCCCGTTGCTCGAGGCCCGTGTCCGTGCCCGGGTGGCCGAGCTTCCGAACGTGACCTTCGGATCACCGGCGGACGTGCTCGGGCTCGTGACGACGCCGGACGGCCAGCGCGTCCGTGGGGTGCGGATCCTTCGGCGCGCCGATGACAGCGCGGAGGAGATCCTCGATGCCGCGATGGTGATCGATGCGATGGGGCGCGGCTCGCGGACGCCGAGGTGGCTCGAGCAGCTGGGCTACGAGCAGCCACCGGAGGATCGCATCGCGGGCGATCTCGGCTACGCGACCCGTCACTATCGGCTCGAACCCGAGGTGCTCGGCGGCGACTGGGGCACCCTTCAGGCGCCGACACCGCAGCTGCCGCGTGGTGGCGCGCTGGCACGCATCGAGCACGACCGGTGGATCGTGACGTTGTTCGGGATGCTCGGTGACCATCCCCCGACGGACCCGGCCGGGTTCGCGGCGTTCGCCAGGTCCCTCGCCTTCCCGGATGTCCACCGAGCGATGCAGTCGGGGGAGCCGCTGGACGCACCGGTCGCGTACCGGTTCCCCGCGAGCGTTCGACGCCGCTACGAGCGGCTGCGTCGGTTCCCCGACGGCCTGCTACCCATCGGCGATGCGGTGTGCAGCCTCAACCCGATCTACGGCCAGGGGATGACGGTGGCAGCGCTGCAGGCGCTGGCGCTGCGCGACCACGTCCGTCGGGTCGGGACGGCCGAACCACGACGATGGCTGCGCCGGGCCGCACGGACCGTCGATGCGCCATGGGACATGGTCGTCGGTGGCGACCTCGCATTCCCCGAGGTGGCGGGACCACGCACCGCGAAGGTACGCCTGCTCGGGGCCTACATGGCGCGACTCCATGCGACTGCCTCCCACGATCCCCGGCTCGCGGTGTCCTTCGCGCGCGTGATGGCGTTGGTGGACCGGCCACCGTCGCTGCTCGAGCCCGCGACCGGGGCACGGGTACTCCGCGGCAGTCGTCGGGCATCGGCACGCGACAACGATCCGCCACCGGCGCACTCCGACGTCGACGCAGGTGAGTGCGCTCCACACGAGGAGGTTCGACGGTGAGAGACATCCGCATGCTGATCGCTGCCCTGTTGACCCCCGGCCTGGTGCTCCTGACGAGCATCACGCTTGCCTGGCTGCTGCTCCGAGGGAGGCCTTCTCGAGGCTGATCGCACGGTGCTCGCTGGCCAGGAGCTGATCGCGCCGACCCGCTTCAGGCTGCCTGAGGCGAGCAGGCGACCGCGAGCCGATGCTCGCGCCGTGCCACCCGGATCCGGGGACGATCGACGGCTCCTACGGGCCGGCGCCGGAGGGCAGCCGGGAGGCAGGCCCGGCTACGGGATCCATCCGGACACGCAAGCCGTGGTTGCACCGTGGTGCGGCCTGACGGCTCGAGAAGCGGAGCACCCGCGGATACTCGGGACCGGCGCGAGCACACCAGGCGCACGGGCACCCCGACGACCTCGACCGCGGCACCGGTCCGGCCGAAGAGGCGTCGTGCGCCTCGCGGGCCTGACATACTGCCGTCCAGGTGGTGGTAGGCGACGGAGGGTCGCGGATGGCCACGGACGAGCCGGCTGGTCCGGTGCCGGCACCGGAGGCCTTCGAGGACCAGTCCGCAGCAGGGCAGCTCTCGCAGGCGGCGCTGCTGCTGAGCGTCGGGGCCGCCGCCGCAGGACACGCTGACATCGTGCC
>SLLJ01000275.1 GCA_007134165.1 Nitriliruptoraceae bacterium
GCAAGAAGACGGCGGGCAAGAAGGCCACGGGCAAGAAGGCCACGGGCAAGAAGGCCACGGGCAAGAAGGCCACGGGCAAGAAGGCCACGGCGAAGAAGACAGGCGCGAAGAAGAAGACCGCCGCCCGCACGGGCACGACCGCCAACAAGTCGACCGGTCAGCGCCGCTCGGGGTGAGCCGACCCCGGTAGGGTTGACCGCCATGGAACCACCGGCAGCGGGGACGAGCGGGCCCACGACCGCGCAACCCGCGGGGGTCTCCCCGCGGGCCTACCTCGACCTGTTGCGCATCGGCAGCTTCCGCAACCTGATGCTGGCCACGCTCGGTTCCACGCTCGGCGACTGGATCGGCTTCCTCGCGATCCTGGCCCTGACCGAGTCGATCCTCGGCCAGACCCGTGCCGCCGCCTTCGCGGTGTCCGCGGTCATGGCCGCGCGGGTGCTGCCCAGCATGCTGCTCGGACCGATCGCCGGGGTGTTCGTCGACCGCTGGAACCGCAAGCGGCTGATGATCGCCTGCGACCTCGGCCGGGCCCTGGTGATGGCGCTGATCCCGTTCAGCGACGAGATCCTGACCCTGCTGCTGGCCACCTTGGTCATCGAGGTGCTCTCGTCGCTGTTCGCCCCCGCCAAGGACTCGTTGCTGCCCACCCTGGTGCGGCCTCGCCAGCTCGTGCTCGCCAACCAGCTCAACCTGATGGTGACCTACGGCACCCTGCCGTTGGGCGGCCTCGTGTTCGCCGGGCTGCTGGCCGTGGCCGGACCGGCTTCGGGGCTGGTGCCGTTCCTGGTCGAGCGTCCCGTGGCGCTGCCGATCTGGTTCAACGCCGCCTCGTTCCTGGTGTCCGCCTCGCTGCTGTCCCGGCTGACCCTGCCCGACACCGAGCGGCAGCGCAGACGACCCCACGAGGAGTCCCCGGGTGCCTGGCAGCAGTTGCGCGAGGGCCTCGCCTTCGTCGGCGGGCACCCGGTTATCCGGGCGCTGATCATCGGGGTGATGCTCGCGTTCGGCTCCGCCGGGGTCGTGATCTCCACCGGACAGTTCTACGCCAACGTGCTCAACGCCGGCTCGCAGGGCTTTGGCATCCTGGTCGGCGTGGTCGGTTTCGGGCTGCTCATCGGTCTGGCAGCGGCTGCTCCGCTGTCCTCGCGCATGGCGCCCGAGCGGCTGTTCGCCCCCGGGATCGGCATCGCCGGGGCAGGGCTCATCGCCACGGCCCTGATGCCGTCGCTGGCATGGGCGGTGCCCTCGGCGCTGCTGATGGGGTCGGGTGCCGGGGTGAGCTTCATCGTCGGCTACACGATCCTGCAGTCGCGCGCGGATGACCGCATCCGCGGACGGACCTTCGGCGCGTTCAACTCCGGGGTGCGGGTGGCGATCTTCGGGTCGACCACCGCCGCACCGTTCCTGATCGGCGTCATCGGTCGCGAGCGTCGGGTGATCGAGCAGACGGTGGACGGTCCGCCGGTGCTGGTCTACCCCTACGCCATCGGCGGGGTTCGCCTGACCCTGGTGCTCGCCGGGGTGCTCGCTCTGATCGGCGCGGGCTTCACCGGCCGGGCCCTGACCCGTGCGCTGGCCCGCGAGCGGGACCTGCAACTGGGCGTCGACGAGGTCGCCGCCCAGCACCCGGGGCTGTTCGTCGTCTTCGAGGGCGGCGACGGGTCCGGCAAGACGACCCAGATCCGGCTGCTGCGGTCCGCCATGCAGCGGGTCGGCCGCGTGGTGGTGGTCACCCGCGAACCCGGCGGTACCCCGATCGGGGAATCCGTGCGGCGGGTGCTCCTCGCCTCCGAGCACGACGCGATGGGTGGTCGCGCCGAGGCGTTGCTGTACGCCGCCGCCCGCGCCCAGCACGTCGACGAGGTCATCGTCCCGGCCCTGGCCTGCGGACAGGTGGTGCTCAGCGACCGCTTCGTGGACTCCTCGATCGTCTACCAGGGTGCTGGCCGGGGGCTGGGGGAGGAACAGGTCGCCGAGCTCAACCGCTGGGCCACCGACGGACTCGTGCCCGACCTGGTGGTGCTGCTCGACGTCGACGCCGACGAGGGTCTGCGCCGGGTCGGGGAGGCCCGCGACCGCCTGGAGTCCGCCGGCGCAGACTTCCACCGCACCGTCATCGAGGCCTACCGTCGGCGCGCCGCCGAGGACCCGGAGCGCTACCTCGTACTCGACGCCACCCGGCCGGTGGAGGAGCTGCACGCGGCCGTTCGCGACGCCGTGCTCGCGCGGCTGCCTGCCCCCGCCGGCGACCGGGCCGCTGCCGGCGATGCCGACGCCTCTGACGCCGCTGACGCTGCCGACTCCGCTGCTGTCCCCGATCCCGCCTCTGCCCCCCCGAGAACCGAACCATGAGCCGCTTCAGCGACGTGCGGGGCCAGCCGGCAGCCGTCGAGGTGCTGCGCACCGCGGTTGCCGCTGACGAAGTCGCCCATGCCTGGCTGGTGGTCGGTCCGCCCGGGGTCGGACAGGTCGAGCTGGCCCGGGCGCTGACCGCCGCGCTGAACTGCCCGGACAGCGCGCAGGGCGAGGGCTGCGGGGTCTGTTCGATCTGTGAGCGCATCGCCCGGGGTCGGCACCCGGCGTGTGCCGACCTCGAGCCCGAAGGCGCCAATCACCTGGTCGACGCAGTCCGGGAGCGCTGGATCCCGCAGGCCACCCGGGGGCTGGCCGAGGGACGTCGCCGGGTGCTGCGGGTGGTCGCCGCCGACCGCATGAACGAGTCCGCGCAGAACGCCTTCCTCAAGGTGCTGGAGGAGCCCCCACCCTCGACGCTGTGGCTGCTGGAGGCCGACGACGCCGCCGCGCTGCTCGACACGGTCGTGTCGCGCTGCCGCCGGGTCGACGTGCTGCCCTGGGATCAGGCGTCGATGCGGGCGGAAGCGCGCGACCTCGGCGTCGACGACCCCGACCACATCGAGGTGGTGGCCCGCGCCGCGCTCGGCTCCCCGCAGCGCCTGCGGGCCCTGATCGCCCCGGACGTCGAAGCGGCCCGCCGCACCCACCTGGCGCTGCTCGACCGGCTGGCCGAGGGCGGGCCGGGCCTGGCGCTGCCCGTCGCCAAGGAGCTCACGACCTGGGCCAAGTCACGGGTCGCGCCGGTGGCCGAGGACAACGCCGCGGAGCTCACCCGCCTCGACGAGGAGTTCGGCGGGGACCGGGGCTGGCCGGCCGGACTGCGCACCGCGGTCAAGAAGCGCCACGAACGCCGCGAACGGCAGGAGGAGCGATCGGCCCTCGACCACGTGCTCGACGACCTGTCGAGCTACCTGCGCGACCTGGTGGTGGTCCAGGCCGGAGGGGGCAGCGACGTGCTGGTCAACCTCGACCACGAACTCGAGCTGGCCCGTGACGTGTCACGGCTCGACACCGGCCAGCTGCTCGAGGCGTTGGACGCCGTCGAGTACTGCCGTCGGGCGCTGGAGCGCAACGGCAACCCGCAGCTGCAGCTCGAACGGCTGCTGCTGGTCCTGGCCGTGTCGCTGTTCCGCCGGCGCTGAGGCTCACACGTCGTGTTCGCGGGGCTCGCCGCCCGACAGCCGGGCCAGGTCGTCGCCGGCACGGCGCATCCGCTCCGACCCGCCGCCGCGTGCGGCGCCGGACAGCACCCGTTCGACCGGTCGGAACAGCCGCGAGCGGACCCTGAGGTGCAGGTCGAACGACGCGGCCGAGCCACCGAACTCCTCGCACACCCGCATCTCCCCGCGGCCGGCCAGCGGCCCCTCCGCCGCCCGGACCACCAGCCGTTCGGGGGCGACACGCTCGATCACCTCGAGGGTGACCATCAGCGGACGCAGCGGCGAGGGAGTGTCGAAGGTCACGTGCGCGGCCGGGGGGACGTCACCGGAGGGTTCCATCGAGCCGTTGACCGGCGCGACGGCACGGATCGCCGGCCACCAGGTCGGCCAGGTCTCGAGGTCGGAGATCACCGTCCAGACATCCTCGACCGGCGCCGTCGAGCGCCACACGCCGCTGATGTCCATCGCGCCCACTGCTCTGCCTCCCGCGGGTCTGCGAACCGTAGCGCTCACCTCGGTCGTGGGACGAGGTCGTGCGGTGCGCGCCGGCAGGTGACGGGTGTCCGCTACCCTTCGGCGCCCATGCTGGAGTAGCTCAGACGGTAGAGCAGCCGCCTCGTAAGCGGCAGGTCAGGGGTTCAAGTCCCCTCTCCAGCTCCGACGTTCTGACGCCAGCACCATCGTCGTTGCCGCGGCACGACGGCCTGCCAGTCACCCGACCGCGTGGTCGAGCCGAAGCCATCGGGGGCGTGTCGGCTCGACGCCTCAGCGGATCAGGTGGCGGACGCTCGACGGGGCGCGCCAGCGCAGGCACCTTCGCGGCGTCGGCCCGGACGTGCGGGGCCTCGTTGGTGCCGCGGTCTGTCCGGGATGCCGGGCGGACTGCGGTACCAACGGCCGGGCCGGGCGACAGCACGCCTGAGGCTGATGCGGGCAGCAGGCCCGGCTGCCGTACGGGGCCGTGGCCGTTCGTCGGACCGAGCGAGCGTCGGCGACCCCTCCACC
>SLLJ01000308.1 GCA_007134165.1 Nitriliruptoraceae bacterium
CCCGCGTCTGGGCTGGCTTCCTCACCCTGGCGCTCCTGACGTCCGCGGCCACCAACCCCCCAGGATCCTGAACCCACGTGGTGCATCACACTCGCCGGCAGAAGCATCCGCCGCTTGTGGATGGTCGTCTTGACCGTCCACCCGACCTCGAAAGCGTTCGGATGCTACGGGAGGTGTTCGTATGCCTGACGTGCTCATCCGTGAGGACGATCCGGTCACGTTGGCTCGTATCGACGCTGCCGTCAAGCGGACCGGGCTGTGCCGAAACGTGCTGCTTCGCGAACTGCTGGTCCGGTACGCCGACGAGCAGGGGAGCGGGGCTCTCACCGATCAGCAGGTCGAGACGTTCGGTTCCTCGGTTCGCGACCTGCTCGATGAGCAGGCCCGGGCAGCAGCCTGGCGTCGGTGATCCCCACCGTGACCTATCTGGTCGACACCTCGGCCTCGTACGCCGGTCGGTACCGGAGGTCGGTGACGTGCTGCGTCCGCGGATCGACGCGGGCCGGGTCGCCATCAGCGTCGTGACCTGGTTGGAGATCGGCTTCACCGCACGCTCCCGCGATGATCACGACGGATCCCAGCGTCGCGTCGTCGAGCGGCTCCCGTCTGTACGGCTCGCCCCGCAGCGAGCGGCGTGCGATCGAGGTGCAGCAGGCGCTGATGAGCCTCGGGCATCATCGGGCGGTCAAGCTGCCCGACCTGCTGATCGTTTCCACGGGGCAGATCGAAGCACTCATCGTCCTGCACGACGACGCCGACTTCGACCGCCTCGTGACGGTCACCGACCAACCCGTCGTATGGGTCGCACCGGCGGGCACGGTCTCCTGCATCGATGCTCCGTGCCTGGGTAGCGGGAACCTGATGCCCGGATAGGGCGTTTCGAGGAACCCGCAGAACGTCAGCATCTGGATCTGGTCGACTTCCAAGAGGTCGTAGGTCCGATTCCTGCATGCCCCACGTCGGTGGTCCGGTTCTGGGCTGGGGGCTATTGCCTCGACAGCTCAACGGCCGACTGAGCGTTCGGCGGACGTCGTCTAGCGGATCTGAGCGCTCGTCGCGATCGGCCAGCCCGGCAGCAACGCCGGTCAGCCGGGACCACGACGGTCACGGGACCGCTGGTCGCGACGATGCGATCGGCGCAGGACGAACGCGAAGACGAGCAACAGCACACCCGTGGCCCAACCACCGGTCGAGAACGCGTTGGGCAGCCACAGCGCGAGCGCGACCCCACCGAAGCACATCAGCCCGCCGAGGACGGCGAAGAGCACCGTGCCGTACAGGAAGGTGAACGGCAGGTAGTGCGCGCCGACGATGATCATGCTGGCGGGGAAAAACCACTCTTCGCGGTAGCCCGCGGCAGCGACTGCGACCAGCAGCCCGAGCGGAACGGTGAAGGCGATCTGCACGGCCAGAGCGGCCATGGGGTGGCCCTTGGGCAGCGCGGCCTGGCCTCCGCCCAGCCGCAACAGCAGCGTTGTGATCGGCAGGATGGTGACGCCGCCGAGCAGCAACGCCACGATGCCGGCGCCGTGGGAGATCAGCACGGAGATCGTCGCCGCGAGGAGCCAGACGGCGGCGGACACCAGCTGGCCATGAAATCCTCCGGCGTACACCTCCCGCACCTGGCGTTGCGCATCTGCGATGTGCATGAACACCTCTCACCGGCCACCGCCGACGCCTCGGTTCTGGAAGGACACGAGCCCCTGCGACGGGCGGTTCGGCGGGAACCTCGATGATGTCGACGACGGGTGCGGCGACCTGTCCGGCCTGGTCGCGGTGGGTGCAACCGCTCCCGTGAGGGCGACGGTCGGGGTACGCCACTCGCCGATGTTCGCCGTGCGGCTCTGTCCCCGGCAGGGTCGGACGGCATCGCCAGAAGGGACGAAGGTCGCGGCAACGACCTTCAAGGCGCTTCCCGAGCAGTTCGAGGCCGAGCCGACCGCCGCCGTCATCGCGCCCATGGTGACCACACCCGGCTGCCGGTGACCTACCCGGACGGTCGTGCGCCGACTGACGACTCGGAGATCGCGCGGTCCCTGCTCGCACTGCACGAGTCCGGACGCAAGGTCGGTGAGCGGCTTCCGGTCACCGTCGGAGACGAGCTCAGGGACCTCACCATCGTCGGCAGCTACCAGCACATCACCAACGGCGGCAGGACCGCGACGTCGCTGCTGCCAATCGACGGCCAGGACGTGATGTAGTCCGTGATCGGCGTTGAACTGGCTCCCGGCAGCGACGCGACGGCGACCGCCCCCGGCTACGGCGAGCGGTTCACGCCGGCGAGGGGCGCCGCGATCGAACAGTGGCAGTGCCAGACGCTGGGGCCGATCGTGGACCAGATCACGGTCGCTGCCGGCGTCGCCGGGCTGGTCGCGGTCGCCTTGGCGGCGCTCATGACGGCGCTGTTCGCCCGCATGCTGCTGGCCCGCGACAGCGGACCGATTTCGATTCAACAAGGGATCGGCACCGGCGATGCCGGTCTGCGGGGCCAGTACCTCACCAGGATCCTGCTGGTGCTCGTCGTGGGGGTCGTCATCGGCACCGTGGCCGCCAACACGCTCGGCGAGCGCCTGATCACCCTGATGTTCGAGGCGATGTTCGGCGGGTTCGAGAGGCGCGGCCAGGGCACCAGCCGGATCGACCTCGTCGTCGATCCCCGGTTCGCCTACCTGCTGCTGCCGATCGCGCTGCTCGCCGTGGTTGCGTTGGCCACCCTCGCAGGTTCCCGCTCGATCACGACCGCCAGCATCTCCAGCCTCGTCACCCACTGAGGTCCCCCGTCATGGGCCCCGAATCCGCCGTGCTCGACGCCCACGGGCTCACCAAAGCATTCGACGGCCACACGGTCCTCGATGCCGTCGACCTCGAGGTCCGGGAGGGCGAATTCATCGCCGTCATGGGTCCGTCCGGATCCGGCAAGTCCACCCTGCTGTACACCATCAGCGGTCTGGACTCCATGACGTCGGGCAGCGTCCGGTTCGCCGGCCAGGACCTGTGTGCGATGGACCAGCGACAGGTGGCGCGGCTGCGCTTGACGACGATGAATCTCGTCTTCCAGCACGCCTACCTGCGGAAAGAACCTGTGCCTGCTCGACAACATCGTGCTGCCGACCTACCTCGCCGGCCTCGCCCCACGCGCCGAACTCAACCGACG
This sequence comes from Nitriliruptoraceae bacterium, assembly GCA_007134165.1. Lineage (GTDB taxonomy): Bacteria > Actinomycetota > Nitriliruptoria > Nitriliruptorales > Nitriliruptoraceae > SKJO01. Next base: position 3,155 of record SLLJ01000308.1, read on the forward strand.
GGCGCTGGCGCTCATGGAGCACGCCGGGGAGGGGCGGACCTCGCCGACCGCGACGTGACCGAGGCATCCGGTGGTCAACTGCAGCGGATCGGCATCTGCCGGGCGCTGATCAACCAGCCCCGGATCCTGCTCGGTGCCGAGCCGACCGGGGCCCTGGACTCTGCCGCCGCCAACGAGATCATGGGCATCCTCGGGCAGCTCAACGACGAGGGAACGACCATCATGCTCGTGACCCACGACCCGACGGTCGCCGCACGCACCTCGCGGGTGCTGTACCTCGTCGACGGACGCATCATCGGAGACCGCCAGCAGGGCCGCTACGACGGTACGGACCTCGAACGACGCCAGCATGCACTCTCGGAGTGGCTGCTCGACCATCGCACCTGACGTCGACGACGGTCGGGTGGAGGCTCACGCACCCGTGTCCGCGCCCTACCGTCAGACGCCGCCAACACGATGGTCACCTTGCGCAGTGTCTTCAGGGCCACGCTGACACGTTGCGTTGACGCACGATCGTGCACGTGACGGGCTGGAGACCCCCGTTGTCGTGTGGCCAGGACGCGACCGTACGTCGCAACCGATGATCATCCTGCGTGTAGCTGCGAGCTGGTACCGAGCTTGGACGCCGCGTGCGGGTCGTGGGCGGTCAGGACGATCAGTTCGGGGGTGTGTGCCTTGAGAGCGCGGACCTTGGCGAAGCTGTCCAGCAGCTGCTCCGGGTCGTCGCACACCGCCGGGATCTGGTCGTCTTCCAGCAGCTGCTGGTCGTAGCACAGGTCACCGACCAGCAGCAGCGGCGGCGCCTCAGCGCGTCGTACCAGCAGCGACACCGATCCGGGTAGATGTCCGGGAGTGGGTAGCACCACCAGGGTGCCGTCGCCCAGCAGGTCGAACGCTTCGGTGAACGGCGCGAGCGCAGGGTCGTCGGTAGGGGAGAAGTCGATCATCGTCCAGCGTGCGTCGGGCAGCTCGATGCGGTCACGGAACACCGTGGCACGCTCCGGGTGGTCACCATGCCGCAGGTACTCGAAGCCTTCAGCGCCGGCGTACAGCTGCGCCTGGGGGATGTCGGCGATCCCTCCGACATGATCGGCGTGCAGGTGGGAGATCACCGCGATGTCCACCTGTGAGGCGGCGTAGCCGGCCTGCTCCATCTGGGCTGGCAGGGTGTCGTCGGGGCCGATGCGGATGTCTTTGAAGACGTGGCGGAAGAAGAACCCGGTGATCGGATCCGGCCAGTAGTCGGGGTCGGTGATCACCGCCCGGTCCTGGCCGGTGTCGAACAGCACCAGAGCGTCCGCATGGTCGATGAGGTAGAGATGGATCGGGAGCCGCACCCACCGGCGACCGAAGAAGATCCAGATCA
>SLLJ01000409.1 GCA_007134165.1 Nitriliruptoraceae bacterium
GTGCGGTGCTCGAGGCGAAGCGCCGAGCCACGCTCGGGGCTGACGCGAACGGTCACGCCGCGGTGGTCGTAGCCCCAGTTGGCCCAGTAGCCGGTGAGCGTGCCCGGCCCGAGGCGCTTGTAGGCGTTGACGGTCGGCGCGAGCAGTGCGGTCATGCCCTCGTGGTGGGCGAGCATGCCGGCGATCATCTGCCGCGCGATGGTGGACAGGCCGTCCTCGGCGTCGGGGTCGTTGAGGATGTTGGCGCCCGAGGCGTCGGACAGGGAGGTGTTGACGTGCAGCCCCGACCCGCCGCGGTCGCCCAGGGGACGGCCGAGGAAGGTGAGCAGCAGCCCGTGGCGGTGGGCGATCTCGCGGGCCAGGACCTTGAACACGAAGGCGTCGTCGACCGCCTTGAGCGCGTCGTCGTAGTGCAGGGTGAGCTCGAACTGCGGGATGTCGTACTCGGAGTTGATCGACTCGATCGGCAGGTTGGCGTCCTCGGCCTCGCGCATGATCTCGTCGAGCAGTCCGATGGGGTCCACCGCTGTGCCGGTGCCATACACGTAGCCGCCCGGGGTCTCCCAGGGCACCCAGCGTCCGTCGTCGCTGCGCTGCAGGATGTAGGCCTCGAGCTCGATGCCGAGCTTGGGGGTGTGGCCGAGCTCCTCGAAGGCCGCCACCGCCCGCTTGAGGGCGTGCCGAGAGGACATCGCGACGGGGTCACCGCGGAAGAAGATGTCGGCCACCGCCACGCCGGTGTTGGGCTCCCAGCCGGCGCGCACCTGATCGAGGTCGATCTGGGCGTGCAGGTCGGGCAGGCCCTCGAGCATGTGCGTGCCCGGTGCGGGCACCATCTCGCGGTCGTAGCCGAGCGCGAACAGCGACATGCAGTGGAAAGCGCCGCGCTCGGCGTAGCGCCGCGGCAGGTACTTGCCCCGGGCCAGGCCGAGGTGGTCGGGCCACAGCACGCGGATGCGGTCGTAGTCGGCCATGGGTGATCTCCCTGGGTGATGGCGGGCAGGTCGGGGACGGGGGGGCACGGACCCTCAGGTCCAGGTATCAGGACGGGATGACCTCGACCGGCAGGTGCTTGATGCCCGAGATGAAGTTGGACCGCAGTCGCTGGACGGGACCGGCGACGCGGATGTCGGCGATGCGGGGCAGCAGCTCACGCAGCAGCACCTCGATCTCGACCCGGGCGAGCCACTCACCGATACAGCGGTGCGGGCCGCCGCGCCCGAAGGCCAGGTGCTCGTTGGGGTGGCGCTCGATGTCGAAGCGGAACGGGTCGGGGAACTGCCGCTCGTCGTAGTCCCCCGAGATCCACCACAGCACGACCTTGTCGCCGGCGCGGATGGTGCGCCCGTGCAGCTCGAGATCGCGGGTGGCGGTGCGCCGGAAGTGCATCGTCACCGAGGTGACGCGCAGGATCTCCTCCACCGCCGAGGGGATCAGCTCCGGCTGCTGGCGGAGCCGGTCGAGCTGCTCGGGGTGGTCCATCAGCGCGAGCAATCCCCCGGCCATCGTGTAGCGGGTGGTGTCGTTGCCGGCCGCGACCATCAGGGCGAAGAAGTTCTTGAACTCGAGGTCGGTCAGGGGCTCACCGTCCATCGTGGGGGCGAGCAGGGTGGTGACCACGTCGTCGCCGGGTGCGGCGCGGCGCTGGTCGGCCAGGCGCTGCGCATAGTCGAACAGTTCCAGGCCCGACGGGCTACGGAAGGGCGCCAGACGGTAGGCCTCGGTGTCGGTCTGGTCGACGACGTGCGCGGTGAACTCCGGGTCGCTGTTGGCGATCAAGGCGTCGCCACGGTCCACCAACCAGCCGTAGTCCTGCTCGGGGACACCGAGCAGCCGGCCCAGCATCCGCATCGGCAGCTGGCGGGCGACGTCGGTGACGAGGTCGAAGCGCCCGGCGGGAAGCGCCTCGTCGAGCACGGCGCGGGCGAGCACGGCGATGGCCTGCTCGTAGGAACGGACCATGCGCCGGGTGAACCCGCCCTGCACCAGCCGCCGCAGCCGGGTGTGCTCGGGCGGGTCCATCTCCATCATCGTGCGGCGGGCCTCGGTCTCCTGCTCGTCCATCTCCTCGAGCCGGATGCCCTGCCGGGACGTGAAGGTCGCGAAGTCGCGGTTGGCGGCGAGGATGTCGGCGTAACGCGTCACCGACCAGAAACCGCTGCCGTCGCGTTCCTTGGTCCAGGCGATCGGATCCTCGTCGCGTAGGCGCTGGAAGGTCGCGTGGGGCACGCCGGCGCGGTAGACGTCGGGGTCGGTCAGGTCCACCCAGCGGTCGCCGGGGACACGCGGCATCGACATCCCGCTCCCTTCGGTGCGGCCCTTCCCGGGGGCCACGGACGGCGGCAGCGTAGCAGGACCGTTCGGATGCGAACAGTTGCCGGCGCCAAACCGCGCCCGCCCTATTCTGGCGCCCAACCTCCACACCGGAGCCGCATGATGCGCGCCCTGTTCCTCCAGCACGACCCGGGGTCGGGCCCGGGCATGGCCGGCGAGCTGCTCGAGGAGTTCGGCTACCACCTCGAGGTGGTGGGGATGTCCGACCGGCTCGACGACGGCACCTGGCACGGCACGTTCCCCGACCCGCTCGACCACGATCTGATCGTCGCGCTCGGTGCCGTCTGGTCGCTGAACGACCGTTCGCAGGTCGGCACCTGGATCGACGCCGAGCTCGACCTGCTGCGCCGGGCGGATGCGCACGGCGTGCCGGTGCTCGGTATCTGCTTCGGCGGTCAGGCGCTGGCCGCGGCCCACGGCGGCCGCGTCGAGCGCGCCCCGCGCCCCGAGCTCGGGTGGATCCACCTCGACACCGACGATGCGGATCTGATCGCGCCAGGCCCGTGGATGCAGTGGCACGAGGACCGCTTCGAGCTCCCGCCCGGCGCGGTCGAACTCGCCCGCAGCGATCTCTGCCCCCAGGCGTTCCGGCTGCGCCGCAACCTCGGGCTGCAGTTCCACCCCGAGGTCGACCGCAGCGTGATCGAGCGCTGGCTCGGGCTCGGCGGCCCGGAGGCCCTCGCCGAGGTGAGCCGCGCCGGCAGCGACCCGACCACCCTGCGCGCCGACGCCGATCGTCACCAGACCTCCCGGCGCGAGGACCTGCGCCGGATGCTCACCCGCTGGCTCGCCGAAGTCGCGGCGCAACCACCGGACGCAGCCCCTCGCCCGCACCGATCGGCCGTAGCCCCAGCCTCGCCGCGATGATCGCCGAGGGCACGTTGGCCTCACGGTGGCGGTAGAGCACGACCCGGGGGTCCTCGAGCAGCAACTCACACAGCCGGGAGATCGCCGCTCCACCCACCCCCCGCCCCCGCGCTTCGGGGTCGGCGACCACCCCGAGGTCGGCGAACCCACGCCAGTCCACGACACTGGCCACCGCCACGATACGCCCGTCCTGCACCGCGCCGACACTGCGCTGGTGCTCGCCACCCACACCCACGTCCCCTTCCTCCTGCTCGGTGGGCGGACAACGCCTCAGACAGGCCACCACCGCACCGCGGTCCGCCTCGGTCAGCTCGCGCAGTTGCGTGCCGGCGGGCACCGGCAACGGATCGAAGCCCTCCGGGTCGAGCACCAACAGTTGGGCGCGGTCCTCGGGCTGCACCCGGAACGGCAGCCCGAGCAGCAGGTCGTCGGCACTCATCCGGTGTTCGGTGGGCCGGCGACGGGCCACCGCCTCGACGGCCGCGCGCCGGGAGGGTGCCACCTCCACCACGGTGCGCTGCCCGACCGGCCACAGCTGGATGACGTCGCGAGCGGTGCGGCGGGGGTCGGCGACCACCAGCGTGCCGGGCATGGCCAGCAGCTCGGGCTCGACGCCCAGCGCACGCGCCCAGGTCGCCCGGATCCGGACATCCACGGCGGTCATCGGCGGTCCTCACGGCTGCCGGAAAGCACGCAGCCCGACGGCGCTGCGGCTCACGCTACCTGCCGAGGAGCACCCTCCCTGCACGTGCGGCCGCGATGTGGGCATGATGCACCCCACCGCGTCGGGCGCGACGTGGAACCGTGAGGAGGTTGTCGAGCATGTCGATCCGCTCCCGAGCTACCTGGCTCGGTCTTGCCCTGGCCGGTGCCGGGGTGGCCGCCGGCCTGCGCCGCGACCAGACCCGTCCGCTGCGCCGAGGCCCTACCCAGGTCCCGGAGGTCAGCCCCGAGCTGCCCCGCTTCCCCGCCGGGTTCCACTTCGGCGCAGCCACCTCGGCCCACCAGGTGGAGGGGGGCACGACCAACAACAACTGGACCCGCTGGGAGCGCGAGCTGCGCCCGGACGGACGCACCGGGGTGCTCACCGGGGAGTGGTGCGGGCAGGCTTCGGAGCACTGGGAGCGGTTCGAGGACGACGTCGAGTTGATGGTCGCGCTCGGGCTCGACACCTACCGCTTCTCGGTGGAGTGGAGCCGTATCGAGCCCGAGCCCGGCCGGTTCGACGACGCCGCGCTGGAGCGCTACCGGTCGTGGTGCGTGACCCTGCGCGAGGCCGGCATCACCCCGATGGTGACCCTGCACCACTTCACCGA
>SLLJ01000077.1 GCA_007134165.1 Nitriliruptoraceae bacterium
CAGGGCGTGGCGGGGCAGGACGCGGCGGGGCAGGGCGCGGCCGTTCAGGGCGTGACGGGGCCGAGCGGGGGAGAGCCGGTATCCGAGGTCCACGTGGTGGAGTTGGCGCCGGTGGCGTCACCCGAGGCGGTCGCTCCCAGCGTCGCAGCGAGGCTCGGGATCGCCGAGCACCGGGGGCTGAGCCCCACCGACGCGCTGTTGGCGGCGTTCGGCACGCGCCCGGCGCTGATCGTGCTCGACAATGCCGAGCACCTGCTCGAGCCGGTCGGCGAGCTCGCCGAAGCGCTGGTGACCCGGTGTCCGCAGGTGCGGGTCCTGGCCACCAGCCGGGAGCCGCTCAGTGTCCCCGGCGAGATCGTGTGGCCGCTGCCGACGCTCGGCCTGCCCGACCCGGGGGTGCGCCGCGTCGAGCAGGCCGAGCAGCACGCGGCCGTGCAGTTGCTCGTCGAGCGCGTGCGGGCGGTCGTGCCCGACTACGCGCTCGTCGCCGGGGACGTCGAGGCGGTCGTGCGCATCGTGCGGCACGTCGACGGCCTGCCGCTGGCGATCGAGCTCGCGGCGGCCCGGGCCCGGGTGCTGTCGATGCCTGAGATCGCCGACCGACTGCACGATCGGCTCGGGTTGCTGGCCGCCACCCGGCGTGCCGGTCCGGCCCGGCACCGGACCCTGCGCGACACCCTGGAGTGGAGCTACGAGCCGCTCACCGACGCCGAACGCCGGGCGTGGATGGCGGCGGCGGTGCCGGCGTCCCCGTTCACCACGCGGCTGCTCGCCCCGCTGCTGGCCGCCGCCGGCTGCCACCTCGACGTCCTCGATGCCGTCAGCGAGCTGTGCGACCGGTCGCTGCTGACCGTGCACGAGCGGGGCACGCCCAGCCGCTACCGCATGCTCGAGACGCTGCGGGAGTTCGGGGCCGCCAAGCTCGCCGAGCACGACCTCGAGCGCACGGTGCGCGACGCCCATGCCGAGGCCGTCGAGATGGTGGTCGCCGCCGCCGACCGCTGCACGCGCCGCCGCTGGGACGTGGACCTGGACCTGCAGCGCCGTTGGCTGCCGGAGGTGCGAGCTGCGCTGCGGTGGCGGCTTCAGCGCGGGGATCGGCGGGGCGCGCAGCGGCTGGCCGGCCGACTGGGGTGGCTGTGGGTGCTCACGGCCCTGGCCCCGGAAGGGCTGCGGTGGCTGGACGCCGCGCTGGGGCCGATCGGTGGCCTGGACCCCGAGGACACCGAACCGGCGGCCGTGCTGTGGGCCGCCATGCTCCGGCTCAACGAGGCCCCGGAGGACGACGGGCTGCGCTGGGCCGAGCTGGCGGCCGACCTCGCGCCCGACGAGGTGTCGGCCACGATCGCGCACCACCTGCGCGAACTGTTCCGGCTGCTGACCGGCGAGATCGACGTCGAGCAACTGCTGGCGGCCTCCAACCCCGGATCCGACCCGCCGGGGGCCGAGGGGGAGTCGTGGCCCGAGGGGCTCGGGCGGCTCGGGCAGGCACAGGCGCTCGCGCTCACCGGCGATCCCGGCCGCGCCCAGCGCGCCCTGGCCGACGCCGAGCGGCTTCTGGTCGACAACGGTGCGTGGCTCGGGGTGTGGGCCAACATCACGCTGGCCTACCTCCAGCAGCTGCAGGGCGAGGCCGAGGCGGTGGCGCGCACGGTCGAACGAGGACTCGAGGTGGGGGCCAGCCGCGACCTCCCGGAGCTGGAGATCGAGCTGCTCGCCACCCACGCCATGGTCACCGCCGCGCTCGGCGAGGTGGATCGCGCCGCCAGCGAGCTCGCGGGGGCCCGGGTCCGGGCCGAGCGCACCGGGGTGGCGATGTCCCGCTGCCTGGTCGAGACCGCGGCGGGCTACCTGGCCTGGCGACGCGGGGAGCCCGAGGAGGCGTCGCCGCTGCTCGAGACCGCCCTCGGCAGCCACACCCGGCTCGGCAACCACTTCGGGACGCCGTTCGCGCAGTGGGTGCTCGGGCACTGCCACCTCGAGGTCGGCGTGCCCGCCGAGGCCGCCGCGCTGCAGCGCTCGGCCTACCGCTGCGCCGTAGAGCTGGCCGACGGGGACCTCACCGCCTGCGCCCTGGAGGGCCTGGCCGCGGTCGCGCTGGCAGCGGGTGAGCCCTGCGAAGCGGCCGCCCGACTGCTCGGGGCCGCGCGGGCCCGGCGCCAGGCGATGCAGGCGCCGGCGCCGCTGCTGTCCCGCGACGCCGCCAGCCGGGTCGAACAGCAGCTGCGCCGCACCCTCGGCGCCGACGACTTCGAGGCGGAGCTGGCTGCCGGCGGCACGCTCGACGACGAGGATCTCGAGGCGCTGGTCGAGGCGGTGGCCGCCGAGTGCGGCGCCCCACCGGGCTGAACGCCGGCTCCGCCGTCCGCGCTCAGCCCGTGGCGCCCGTCGAGGGGGCGTCCGGCCAGGCCAGGGGCAGGGTGGCCGTGAAGGGACGCGCGCCGACCAGGACGTCGGCGATCCCGGCGGCCTCGCTGCCCGGCCACCAGGCGGCCACCACGGCGTCGGCCAGCTGCCAGACCTCGCCCAGTTGCATCGGCCGGCCGCTGAGCACGACCACCACGAGCTGTCCGACGTGCTCGGCGACGGTCCGCACCAGCGCGACCTGGGCGGGTTCGAGCGCGACCACCTCATGGTCACCCATGCCTTCTGCGTAGGGCGGCTCGTGCACCACGACCACCCCGATCGGCGCGTGCTGCGCGTCGAGTCCGGAAGAGTCCACGGCGGTGGCGCCGGTGGCCACCAGCCGGGATCCCAGGTGCTCGGCCAGACCGTCGGCCAGCGTCGAGCCCGGCGTCACCGGACCGGCTGACCCGCCCCACTCGATGGTCCAGCCCCCACACGCCAGGCCCACGTCGTCGGCCCCTTCACCGGTGAGCAGCACGGGCACATCCGACCGCAGCGGCAGCACCCCGCTGCGGTTGGACAGCAGCACCGCGCCGGCGCCGGCGGCCCGGCGGGCCAGCGCACGGTGCTCAGCGCAGCCCACCACCTCGGGATCGGGCAGCACCTCGGGCTCGCCGTCGAGCAGCCCCATGGCCTGCTTCACCCCCAGGATGCGCGCCACGGCGTCGTCGAGGCGGTCGATGTCGAGGTCCCCGGCCTCGATCGCGGCCCGCACCGTGGTACGGAACCGGTGGTGGTCGAAGGGCACCATCACCAGGTCGATGCCGGCGTCCAGGCACCGGACCACCGCCTCGTGGTAGTCGGGACTGACCTGGTCGATGGCGTGGTAGTCGGAGACGACCAGGCCGGCGAACCCGAGCTCACGCTTGAGCAGGTCGGTGAGCAGCCCACGGTGCGCATGGACCTTGTGGCCGTTGAGCGACGAGTAGGAGGCCATGATGCTGCCGACCCCGGCGTCGACGGCGGCCCGGTAGGGCGGCAGGTGGACCGAGCGCAGGGTGGTCTCGTCGATGCGGGCATCTCCCTGGTCGATCTGCCAGCCCTCCCCCCCGTAGGCACGCTCCCACCACGGCACCCACTGCGCCCCGCCGGTCGTGCCCCAGGTGGTGGCACCGTCGGCGATGAAGTGCTTGGCGCAGGCGAGCACGTCGATGCCGGACCCGGGGCCCTGGAGTCCGGCGATGCTCGCCGCGCTGAGCCGCGCGACGCGGCGGGGGTCCTGCCCGAAGCACTCGAAGGTGCGGCCCCAGCGGTGATCCTGGGGGACCGCCACCATCGGCGCGAAGGCCCACCGAGCGCCGGTCGCGGCGGTCTCGATGGCGGTGGCGCGGGCGATCCGGGCGACCAGGTCGGCGTCGCCTGCCGCACCCAGGGCGAGATTGTGGGGGAAGATCGTGGCGCCGACCACGTTGTTGTGGCCGTGGACCGCGTCGGTGCCGTACAGGATCGGGATGCCCAACCGTGAGCCCCGCGAGGCGGCCACGAAGTCGTCGACCATCGCCCGCCAGGTGTGCGGGGTGTTGGGCTCGGGGTTGCCCCCGCCGCCCGAGAGCACCGAGCCGATCGCGAACTGCGCCACCTGCTCAGGGCTGATCGCCGAACGATCGACCTGGGTGATCTGCCCGATCTTCTCGTCCAGGGTCATCGCGGTGAGCAGTTGCTCGACGCGCGCGCTCATCGGGGGGCTCATGCCGGGCCTTGCGAGGTCGTGACCACGATCCGCGCGATCGAGGACGCACGGTCGAACAGCGCGTCGGACTCTGCGCGGGTGAGTGCGGTGCCGGGCCGCACCGTCGCGTTGCCGTCGGGCTGCACGATGTGCACCTGGTCGTGGTCGCCGGGTCGCACCTCGAAGGGGACCCCGCACAGACTCAAGGCGTAGCCAGGCAAGCCATCGAGGTCGTGCCACAGTTCGTCGGCGGGCAGCAGTGCCCGGCCCACCGAGACTTCCCCGCCGGCGATGCGCAGCCCGAGTTCACCGAACCGGGTCAGCACCTCCTCCTTGACCTGGCCGGTCATGCCGGGTTGCTGGGCGCCGGAGTGGGCCGGGGTGTGGGAGTAGCAGTCGGTCGGGAACGCTCCGTAGGACGCGGGGGAGCGGCGGAACCCCAGGCCGTCGCGGATCCGCCGGTAGGACCCGACCAGCCGTGCGCGCACGGCCTCGCCGCCGCCGTGCTGCTCCACCTCGATGATCCGTTCCTGCACCGCGAGCAGCAGTTTGGCGACCATGTGCCAGTAGACCGATCCGATGCCCTCGTAGCCGTGCATGCCGCCCGAGCGCCCGGTGAATGCCCGGTGGCGGAAGAGCTGCTCGTAGACCTCGAGCACCGTCGAGCGCTGTTCGGCGTCGAGCTCGGTGGCGGTCAGCGCCTCGGCCAGCACGACGGCGTTGGACAGCCCGGCGCGGAAGTGCAGGCCACCCTCGGCGTCGAGCTCGAGCAGGTGACCGCCTTCGCCTCCGAGCAGCCGGCGCAGCGCCGGGTGCCGCTCGAGGGCATCGTCGGGCAGTCGGTTGCGGTCCAGGAAGCTTGGGCGCGGAGCGGGCGGGTAAAGCAGGAAGGAGTGCTGATCGGGCCGGTACAGCGGCGAGTCGTACAGCGACTCGACCAGCGTGGCGGCCCGTTCGGCGTCGAGGCAGGTGGTGCCGAGCACGGCGACCTGCCCCTCGAGCATCGCGGGCAGGTGGTGGACCTGCGCACGCTCCGGGTCGGGGAAGGCCACCAGGTTGTAGGCGTGGAACAGGCCGTCGTCGCGCTCGCCGGTGAGGATCGTCGCGCGCAGATGGGCGAGCGCGACGCGCAGCAGGGCATCCACCCGATCGACCGCGACCTCGACCGGGGTGGGATCGAAGCCGGCCTGCACCCCGGTGCGGTAGGTCTCCCCGGCCACGCCCAGCGCGTCGAGCAGCGCACGACGCGCCCGCTCGTCGCCAGCTGCAACCTTCGGATCGTGGGCGCCCAGCGCGGCCTCGATCGCGGCCGCCCACCCGGCGACCGGGCGCGACAGGGTGACCGCGGTCTCGCGCTCGGTCACCAGATGGCGCTGCAGGAAGGCGAGGTAGGCCTCGAGCTGGTAGAGCGTGACCATCGACAGGCCGTAGCCGGCCAGTGCGTTGTTGCCGTCGTTCCACTCGGGGCGCTGGGTGTTCATCCAGATCCCACCGCCGGCCACGTAGCTGCACAGCTTGGCCAGCGCCGGGAGCAGGAGCTTCTCGGCCAGGGTCACGCGCACCAGTTGCCCGTCGGCCTCGACCAGCCGTCCGTCGGCGCCCAGCCGCTGCACGCGTTGCTCGACCCGCTTCGCGCACGCCTCATCGAAGGTGATCGTTGCGCGCGGATCGGCGAGCATCTCGGCGTGTCCGGCGATGCGGTAGGGGACGTCGGCGTAGGTGAACACCGCCCGGTCAAGCCACCGCTGCAGGCCGTCGGGGGCGGTGGCTTCCCAGCCGACCAGCAGCCGGTGCAGGTACACGATCTGATGGTCGCCCCAGTAGCCGATGTTGCTCCACGGGTCGTCGGGGTCGAGCAACTCCCAGTCCACGCCGTCACGCGAGATGCGGTAGGGGTTGTGGCCGTCGACGGTGCTGGCATCGACGAAGGTGGCGACCACGCTCGGCAGGTAGCGCGGGAAGGAGCGCAGCAGGGCCTCCCAGTTCTGGAAGATGTCGCGCCAGTTGCCCTCGTAGTAGCGCCGGAGTGCGCCGTGCTCGGTGGTGGTCCGGATCGAGAAGCGGTTCCACGGGCGGCTGGGGTCGCCGTGGCGGCGCGAGTAGGCCAGCGGCAGGTACTCCAGCACCAGCCGGACGAGGTCGGCGTCGCCGCTGGCCTCGGCATGGGTGAGCACCTCGTCGAGGTGGACGCTCGGGCCGAAGGCCTGGATCGAGGCGGCGTGCCGGCGGTGGACGTCGAGGTTGCGCGAGGCGAAGAAGTCGATGAGGTCGGCCACCGGCAACACGTAGCCGTCGGGGAAGGTCCCGCCGCGCAGCACGTTGAACAGCACGTTGGACAGGTGGTGTGCGTCCGCGACCGGGTCGGCGGTGTCCTGCCGACCGTCGGCGGCGGTCAGCAGCGCCTCGAGCCGCTCGCGACCCGCGACGATGTCCGCGCGCACCTGCGTGCGGATCTCGGGATCGGCGGCCTCGCGCACCCGGTCGTGCAGTCGGGCGTGGCCGAGTCCGACGTCGGCGACGAGCATCCAACTCGTCGCGCCGTGCGCGGGCACCGTCACCTCGCCGCGCAGCAGGTAGGCGCCCCGTCGGCCGGTCAGCAGGGGCACCGGTTGCCGCCCCTGCCCCGAGAACACCGCGTCGACGACCCGTTCATCGAGGTGCACCTCGGCGTGGTCGAGCCCGGCAGCGAACACCAGCGTGGCCGCCAGCGACTCGGCCGGCTCGGCACGGTCGGTGATCAGCGACTCGAGCGCGTAGACGGCCGCCGTGCCCCACGCCCCGGTCTCCGAGCGCTTGTAGGAATCCACGAGGTTGGAGGTGGTCTGCTCAGTTCTCGCGTCGACGCCGTGGGGCATGACGTCGAGCAGTCCGTCGAGCACCTCCACCTCGGTATCCGTACCGCTCAGGTCGGTGATTTCGACCGTCCGGACCCAGCCGTAGGTGGGTGAGGGCTCCCAGGTGGTGCGCACCCGCAGGCCGAAGGTCGGGTTGGTCTCCTCGAGCAGCAGGGCGGTGCCGAGCACGTGCTTGGCGATCGCTCGCTGGCAGCCGTCCGTCGTCCGGCGAGCGAATGGCTGCCACACCTCACGTCGGCCGTCGACCTCGCGGGCCAGCAGGGTCAAGGGGCCCGTGACCCCGACCGCACGGTGCAGTCGGTCATCGGTTTCGTAGGGCAGCAGCGCATGGTCGGCGTCGGTGCGGCCGGCCGTGAGGGGACCGGCGCTCGAGGCGAACAGCCACAGGTCGCTGTCGGACACCACGGTGGTCAGGAACGCCTCGAGGTGGTCGACGCCGTCGATGCGGTACCAGCCGCCCGCCTCGTCGGTGATCAATGCGCCGCTGACCCGATCGTGCGCTGGCTGCATGTACCTGCCTTCGCTGGTGCGTGGTGGACCCCGGCCGGGCCGGAGCGGGTCGCAGCCCGGCCGGGGTAATCGTGCCGGATCGAACGCAGTTCGATCCAGTCAGCCCTTGACGGCACCCTCCATCGCCCCGGCGATCATCTGCCGGGAGAACAGCACGAAGGCGACCATCAGCGGCAGCACGCTGAGCAGTGTGCCGGCCATGACCATGCTGTAGTTGACGTAGTAGGTGTCGCTCAGGGTGCGCAGTGCGATCTGGATGGTGTGGTTCGACGGGTTGTTGCCGAGCACCACCAGCGGCCACAGGAAGTCGTTCCAGGCGAACAGGAACGTGTACAGCCCGAGCACCGCGGCCCCTGGGCGCACCGACGGCCAGACCACGTGACGCACGATGCCGAAGATCGAACATCCGTCCATCCGGGCGGCTTCGAGCAACTCGTCGGGCACGGAGCCGGCGACCACCTGACGCATCCAGAACACGCCGAAGGCGGTCACCATGGCAGGCACGATCACCGCGCGCAGCTCGCCGACCCAACCGAAGTAGCCCATCAGGATGAACAGTGGGATCAGGCCGAGTTGCTGGGGTACGAGCATGGTGCCGAGCACGAAGGTGAACAGACCACCGCGTCCGCGGAAGCGCATCTTGGCGAAGGCGAACCCGGCCATGGTGCTGAAGAACAGCACCGACACGGTGATCGTGGCCGCGACGACGAACGAGTTGGTCAGCGCCTGCACGAAGGGCACGCCCTCGATGGCCAACCGGGCGTTCTCGATGAAGTTGGGGCCGGGGATGACCCGTGGGGGGAACTGGCTCATGACCGCGTTGCTGTTGGAGGCGACCACGAACATCCAGTAGAAGGGGAAGATCGAGACCAGGACCGCGAGGGTCAAGATCGTGTACTTCAGCCAGGACCGTCGCACCGAACGCATCGCACGGTGAAGCGACGGGCCCTGCTGCAGACTGGCCGTGCTGCCCGCGGTACGACGGCTCCGCAGCGGGGTGGGTTGCTCGAGCGTGGTCATCGTGCCACCTCCCGGCGACGTGCCATCGCCTTGCGGTGCTCGCGTTCTGATCGGTCCTCGCGGCGGTCGAACAGCGCGTTGACCCCGAAGACCAGCGCTGCGGCCAGGGCGGACATCAGCACCAGCGTCCAGGCGATGGCGGCGGAGTAGCCGAACCGGAAGGGCTGCTGGAACGCCTGGCTGTAGAGGTAGAGCAGGATGGTCAGGTACTGGTTGTCGTTCCCGCCGCTGGTGCTGCCCGCACCGGCGCCGAACAGCAGCGGTTGGGCGAAGAGCTGCAACTGGCCGATGACGGAGAGCACGACGGCGAACAGGATCGCCGGGCGCAGCAGGGGCACCGTGATGCGAGTGAAGCGCTGGAAGCGGTTGGCGCCGTCGATCATCGCCGCCTCGTAGTAGCTCAGCGGGATCGCCTGGATCGCGGCCAGGAAGATCAGCGTGTTGAAGCCGGTGAACTGCCAGTTCACCATCGACGCGATGGCGATGTGTGAGCTGAGCCGTCCGGCGTGCCAGTTGAGTGGCTCGAAGCCGAGCAGTTGGATGATGGCGTTGATCAGCCCGTTCTGCCGGGCGAACAGCGACTGGAACACGATCGCGATGGCCACCACCGAGGTGATGTTGGGTACCAGCAGGCCGCTGCGGAACAGGTGCGGACCCTTCAGCAGCCGGTCGTTGAGGATTTCGGCGAGGATCAGCGCCATGATCATCTGCGGCACGGTGGACAGCAGCAGGATCGAGAAGGTGTTGACCGTGGCCTTCCAGAACCTTGGGTCGTCGAGCAGGCGCACATAGTTGTCGATACCGGTGAAGCTGTCCATCCCCCCGAGCAGGCTCCAGTCGTGCAGCGAGACCCAGAAGGTGTAGCCCAGGGTGAAGACCCCGAAGATCGCGAACAGGATGAAGAAGGGCGAGATGAACAGGTAGGGGGCCCAGGGCTCCTCGTGGGCCGGCCCCCGGCCCAGCTTGGGCCGCGACTTGCGGCCCTGGCGTTCGGTGCCGTCGGGCGTGAGCTCGGCGGCCACCTTGGTCGGTGCGGTCACGAAGGCTTCCTCCCCGCCGCCGGCTCAAGGCGGCGTGCTGGCCGGCCGGGCCGGGGCCCCGTCAGGGACCCGCGGCCCGGCACCGGGTCAACTACAGACCCAGCTCGCGGTTGATGTTGGCCATGGCGGTTTCCCAGGCCTCGTCGGGCGTCTCGAGGCCGTCGGAGACCCGGTTGAGGGCCTCGCCGATCTCCTGGTTGATGAGGTTGTAGTTCTCCCCGATGTTCTGGGCGACGACGTCCAGCGCGTTGTCGGAGTAGATCTCGCCCAGTGGTGCGTTGTTGAGGAACTCGCTGGTGAACTCCCGCATCTGCGGGCTGTCGTACAGCTCGGGGGTGGAGGGGAAGTTGCCGGTGCCCTCGAAGACCCGCAGCTGCTGCTCGGGCGCGAGGATCCAGGCCATGAAGTCGTAGGCCTCCTGGGGGTGCTCGGACTGGGCCGGGATCACCAGGTGCGACCCGCCCCAGTTGCCGCCGCCCTCGGGCACGGTGGCCACGTCCCAGTCGCCGAAGGTGTCGGGCGCCTGGTCCTCGATGTAGCCGCGCATCCAGGCCGGGCAGGTCAGCACCGCGAAGTCACCGTTGTTCATGCCGGCGTTCCACTCCGCGCTCCACGCCGGGGTCTTGGCGTCGATCTCGGCCTCGATGGCCGAGGTGACGATCTGCCAGGCGTAGGCGACCTGCTCGCTCTGCTCGAAGATGTACTCGCCGTCGCTGTTGTAGTAGGTGTCGGGGGACTGGTTCACGACCGCGTCGTAGAGCAGGCCCTCGTTGTCGATGAAGGCGCGGCCGGTGGCCTCGCGGTACTGGATACCGACGTCGATGTAGTCCTCCCAGGAGTTCTCCCACAGCGCGGAGACCTCGTCGCGGTCGGTGGGCAGCCCGGCCTCTTCGAACAGGTCCATGCGGTAGCAGATCGCCATGCCGCCGACGTCGGTGGGCAGCCCGATGGTCGCCGAGCCGTCGAGGGTGGTCGCCTGGTCCCACTTCCAGTCGAGGTAGTCGTCCTGAATGTCGGCCGCGCCGTAGTCCAGCAGGTTGAGGAAGGAGTCGGCCTGGTTGGTGAAGGCGCCGATGAACGCGACTTCGGCGGCGGCGATGTCCGGGCCGCCGGTGCCGGCGGCCAGCGAGGTGATCAGCGCGTCGTGGTGCGCGTCGAACTCCTGGCTGAGGGTCTCGATGGTGATGTTGGGATTGTCGTCCTGGTACTCCTCGATCAACTCGTCGTAGCCGAAGTTGCCGAACGTCCACAGGTTCAGGGTGACGGGGTCACCGCTGGCCTCGGTGTCGGTGCCGTTGTCACCGTCGTCGGTGCCGGCGGTGTCATCGGCGTCCGATCCACAGGCCGCGAGTATCACCGCCAGCGCCAGAAACGCGGCGACGATCCGTGTCGGGCTTCGCATGGTCGTTTCTCCTCCTCGCAGGGGATGAGCCCTGCGTCCTCGGTTCCCGGTCCGGCGGCGTGCCAGTCCGGGGTGCATACTCAGTCGTTCCCGCCCAATTAGGGAGCGCTCCCAGTCGGGCGAGTGTCGGGTACGGGCTCTCGGTTGATGGGTCGTTGTCCTTCGAGACGGGTGGTGAATCAGCTGAATTCCCGACTCTTGTTGGCGTCAATCGGGTGCAGTCTCTTCGGGTTCCTCCGGAAGCGAGAACCCTCGCACCTCGATGATGGTCCGTGGAAGGCGCGGAATGGGAGCGCTCCCAAAACGGGCAGTCACGGCGAGAGGGTGCACCGGGATCACGACGGCTGACCTCCCACCTGCTGCGAGGCGACGCTCGACGCACGGACCACCAGCCGGGTGGGCAGCTCGATTCGGCGCGCCGGGATCTCCGGCGACCGGATGCGCTCGAGCAGCAACTCGACCGCGACGCTGCCGGTCTGTTCGACTTCTTGACGCACGGTGGTCAGGGGCGGGCGGGAGTCCGCGGCTGGGGGCAGATCGTCGAAGCCGATGACGGCCACGTCCTCGGGGATCCGGCGACCGGCCTCCTGCAGGGCACGTAGCACCCCGACGGCCATGCGGTCGGAGAAGGCGAAGATCGCATCGGGCGCCCGAACGAGCAGCTGCTGGGTTGCGGCGTACGCCCCGTCCTCGGTGAAGTCAGCCTCTACCACCAGTTCCGGGTCCATCGGTTGGCCTGCGACGGCGAGTGCGCGCTCGAAGGCCATGCGCCGAGTGCTCGCCGCCGCGCTGCGCATCGGACCGGTGACCGTGGCGATGCGGGTGCGTCCGAGGGAGAGCAGGTGTTCGGCGACCAGCGCCGCGCCGTTCTGGTTGTCCGCATCCACCGACGAGATATGTGGGTTGCTGACCTCACCGACGATCACGAACGGAATGCCCGACTCCGTCAACTGCCATACCAGCGGGTCGTCAGAGAAGGTGGCGGTGACCACCAGTCCGTCGACGAGCTTGGTCCGCAGGACCCGTGCCGGCAGGTGCTCGTGCTCGGCCGCCGACTGGAACAAGAACAGCGACAGCGTCTGGTCGTGGTCGTTGCACGCCCCGGAGATCCCCTGCACCAGCGCGGCGAAGTACGGATCGCTGAACACCTGCTCGGTGGTCTGGCGGATGGCCAGGCCGAGGATGCGGGAGTGTTGCCCGGCCAGCGATCGCGCGGCGGCATGCGGCACGAAGCCGGTCAACTCGACCACGTCGAGCACCCGGCGGCGGATCTCGGGGCGCACCCCATCCTGACCGTTGATGACGCGCGAGGCCGTGGACCGCGAGACACCGGCCAGCTCCGCGACCCGCTCCAGCGTCAGCTTCGGCACGGTGCCACCTCGCTGTTGTGGGAACGCTCCCACATCGCCACACTGCGCCTCATGATCGACCTCGGCTCGTGCTTAGACCGCTGTAGCGGGTTATTCCGTGTCGGGAGATCGTACCATCATCGCCGCTTCTGGGAGCGCTCCCGACATCATCAATATGACCGATGTCGGAACGGGAGTCAACCATCACCCGTTCGAAACACCCTCCAACGCCTGAAGTCGTGCGTTGATCGCTCAGGTGGATCTTTCTGGTCGGAGCCTTCAGGTGGTCCGCGCCGGCCGTGGTGCTCTACGGTCGCTGGCGACGCCGCCTCGGCGTACCTACCCGTCCGCGGTCATCTCGGAGCGCCATGTCATTCTCGCTCAGGACCTCTGCTCCTCCTCCTGGTTCCGACGGCCCTGGGCTCCGGGCCCCCAAGGCCCGGGGGTTGCGGTTGCTGGTGCCTGGTGTGCTCGCGCTGTTCGGCATCCTGGTGGCGGGCGGCGTCGCGTGGTGGGCCGCGCTCGGAGACTCGCCCGAGCTCGCCGCCGATGATCGGCACCCCGACGGGTTCGTCGCCGAGGTCGTGCCCGACGCCGCTGCGCCCGACGCCGACGCCAACCTCGCCGAAGTGCAGGACGACGCAGCCGTACCGCTCGAGGATGTCGACGACCCCGCCGGACCAACGCAGCCCCCGACCGATCCCGATTCGGACGCCGACGCTGATGAGCCGCTCGACCCTTCGGACGAGGATCGTGGGACACCCGGGCCGCGCGTGCAGCCGGTGCCATGGCTGTCACTGGTTCCGCCTGCCGGCAGCGGCTGGAACTTCGAGGTGTTCACCGAGACCGGACTGCCCGCCTTCGAAGGCACCCAGCCCCCGGATGGCCACCTCGAGGTGTTCGTCGACGACGGGTTCGTCAGCCTGCAGGAAGCGGTGCGGGAGGTCGAGCTCGCCGCCGCGAGGTTCGGGGCGACCGAGATCGGTCGCAATCAACGACCGGTGCCCGGCGCTGACGCGGCGGTGGGCCTGCTGCACTCGGTCCCCGACGACAGCGCTCCCTTCGATCAGGGCATCCTGCTCCTCGAGGTCGCCGACTCCGCCCGCCCCCTGATCGTGGTGATGGTGATGTTCAGCGAGGGTGCCGGACCGACGGTTCTCGAGATCGAGGAGACCTTCGCTTCGGTGGCTCTGGACATCGACGCGCTGCGCGCCGCCATGGCGGGTTGAGCGTCCCGGGACGTTCCACAACGGCCGCGCTCGACCCCGGGCAAGCCGGCGAATGCCGGAAGCTGCTCGGTGCGGGCGGTGAGCCTCTAGACTGCACGCACATCACCAGCCACGGCGCTCCGGCACCGGTCGGACGAGGGTCCGCTGGTCGGTGTCCGCGGACCTTTGGTCCGTGGTCGCCGCTCGGCGCGATGGGACGTCTGGCCGCGAACGTGGTATGCCGAACGCGTCGATGTCCGCTGGTGGTCCCGGGAGCGGCGTACGACCACTGGGAGAACCGATGAGCACCTCTGACCCCCTTCTCGTCGTCAACGTGAGCTTCGCGGCCTCGGAACGCGACTACGACGCCCAGGTCACCTTCCTCGACCGGGACCTGCGCATCGTGCGGGTCGGGGCTGATGGCGACATCGACACCGCCGAACTGTTGGTCGCCGCATGGGCCGGTGAGGCCGACGCGATCGCGTTGACCGGAACCCGCGAGGCCCGGGCACTGGGGATCTACGACGGCCCCGACAGCATCACCGATCAGGTCCGTGAGGCCGCTGGTGACGTGCCCGTCGTCGACGGCGACACGCTCAACGACGTGCTGCAGGAGTGGGCCATCCGGCACGTGCATCACGAGATGCCCGGGTTCTTCAACAACGCGCGAACGGTCGTACTCGGCGGGGTGAACCACGACCGCACCACACGGATCCTGCGCGAGTTCACCCCGAATCTCGAGTTCGCCGATCCGCTGCTCCGCCTGGACCTGCCGGCCAAGCTCGACTCCAAGCCGATGCTGGGCCTGGCCGCCAAGGCCGGCCTGTGGCCCCTGCACCTCCTACCCGACCCGATCAAGGACCACTTCAAGACCCCGGGACACCGACTCAGTCACGCGTTGGCCCGCAAGGCGGCCAGGGACTGCGACGTGGTCGTGGCCACCTACGAGGAGCTGATCGGCTTCGGGCTCGAAGACCTGGCCGGCAAGACGCTGGTGACCTCGGGGATCTCTGAGGAGCGCCTGACCGAACTGGCCGGTCGGGGGGTGGACATGGTGCTCGACACCACGCCCCAGCCCTTCTCGGTGACCGTCAACGCCGCGGTGCTCCAGGCGATCATGGTGGCCATTGCCGGGCCCGACGACGGGAATCTGACCAACGACGATCTGCTCGAGATGATCGTTTCGGCCGGTCTGGAGTCGCGGACGCTGTACCCCAACGGTCCCCGGCGCAAGAGCCGCTTCGCCTTCGTGATCCATCCGTTGTCCCAGGAGTACTTCCGCAGCGTCGAGCCGCTGGGCACCATCGCCAAGGTCGCGCCGCCGCCGGCGATGGACGCCATGGAGAAGGCCATGGCCTACATGCCGCCGTTCACCTACAGCCACGTGACCGGGATCAAGTCCCCGACCGGGGCCGAGGCCGAAGGTTGGCTGATCACGGTGGGTGGTACCCCCAAGGAGCTCATGGCCCACCGTCCCGAGTTCACCTACGGTCGACTGCTCGCGGCCGCCGAGACCGCCCGCAAGCTCGGCGCGCAGGTCATGGGGCTCGGGGCTTTCACCAAGGTGGTCGGCGATGCCGGGGTCACCGTGGCCCGTCGTGCCCCCCTGCCGATCACGACCGGCAACAGCTACAGCGCGTCGGGGGCGCTGTGGGCGGCCCGTGACGCCACCATGCGCCTGGGCATCGCCGAAGTCGACGAGCAGGGCCGCATCATGGGCAACGCCATGGTGGTCGGGGCGACCGGTGCGATCGGGTCGGTGTGTGCCCGGTTGCTGGCGCTCTCCAGCGACGAGCTCTGGCTGGTGTCCCCGGAGTCCGCCAAACTGCTCGCCCTCAAGCACGACATCGAATCGCAGGATCCCCGGGCGACCATCCACATCGCTGCCACTCCCAACGATCACCTCGGTCAGATGGACCTCATCGTCACCGCGACCTCCGGGGCCGGCAAACGGGTGCTGGACATCATGGAAGTCAAGCCCGGTTGTGTCATCACCGACGTCGCCCGCCCGCTCGACCTGTCGGCCGAGGACGTGGCCAAGCGCCCCGACGTGCTCGTGGTCGAATCCGGCGAGATCCAACTGCCCGGCGATGAGGTGAAGATGCGGGGCATCGGCCTGCCGCCGGGCGTGGCGTACGCCTGCTTGGCCGAGACCGTCGTACTCGCCCTCGAGGGGCGCTACGAGACCTACACCGTCGGACGGGCCATCGAATGGGAGAAGGTCAAGGAGATCTACAAGCTCGGGCTCAAGCACGGCATGAAGCTTGCGACCATCTCCGGGGTCAACGGCGTGTACAGCGATGAGGACATCGCCGAGATCCGCGAGCGCGCTCTCGAGCGTCGTGCGGAGCTCGCGGCCGCCGAGTAGCCCTGAGCCCCCGACGGGACGCCGGGTCGGCTCGGGGCGCACCGGCTTGACATCGGCGCCATGAGTAGGTCAACATTTCCTTCGACAACCGAAGCAGGATCCCGTTAGGTGAGGCTCCTGCACGCGTACGAGTTCGCTACCCGGCAACGTCGAGAGACGCCGACGGGTGAGCAGGTCGGGTCGGATCAAGGCCCCACCTAACGCGGACCCACCAGCCACCTCGGTGTAGGC
>SLLJ01000035.1 GCA_007134165.1 Nitriliruptoraceae bacterium
GGCGGCGGCGAGGTTGTCGAGCATGCTCAGGCTGGGGCGATGGTCGCCCTTCTCGAGCCGGGGGATGGCCGCCGGGGAGACCTGCGCTTCGTCCGCGATCCGTTTCTGGGTGACCTGCCGGCGCCGCCTCAGCTCACGTAGGACGACGTCGAGGTGGTCCTGCGACACCCACACGTCGCTGGTTCGGCGGGGCTTGTCCGCGCTCATCGCACCATTCCTTGACAGATACTTGACAGAGTGCTGAAGTGTCAGGTGTTGTTGACTGTACCGGACCGGGGCGGCGGTGGCCAGGACCCGAGGCCGTTCACGAGGCGGGACGCCGGCGGCGATCAACGCTGACGGCTACCTGCAGAGGAGGGCAGTGATGCACACCGCGACCACCTCGTTGGCCGGGTCGGAGCTGCTCGGGCAGGCCCACCGGGTGCTGGATGAGGCCGCGGGGATGTTGCGGCGGTGGGACACCCCGCTCGAGTCGGCACTGCTGGCGGTCGTGGACCGCCGGATCACCGACGAGGTCGCGACCATGGCGGTGCGGTTGCGCGGGGACGGGGTGGCCACGCTGCTGGTCAACCCGGCGTTCGTGGTGGATGTCGGTGCCAGGGGTACGGCGTTCGTGCTGTGCCACGAGGCGCTGCATCTGCTGTTCAACCATCTGCGTCACGGCGGCTGGCAGGATCCGGCCTGGACGCTTGCCTGTGAGGTCGTGATCAACCACTGGGTGGTGTGCTCGACCGGTCAGGGCCTGCCCCGTTCGGCGGCGACCGGCACCACGGTCGGGATCGACCCGCAGGCAGTCCACGCCGAGTACGCCGAGGTGGTCCCCGACCCGGTTGGCTACGCCGAGTTCGTGGCGACTGACGAGCGTTGCGCCGCCCATCTGCGCCTGATGCCTGCCGAGGGTCGATCCGCCTCGGAAGTCTGCGCACACCAGCACCACCGCGGCGCCCCCGGCGATCCCGGTGATGCTGGCGATCCCGGCGATAACGGTGGGGCAGGTGATGCGGTGGAGCGGGTGTTGGAGCAGGCGGTGGGTCGTGCGCTGGCAGGTGACGCCCTGGTCCGCCAGCAACTGCTGGACCTCGAGGTGCTGGTTCCGGATGCCCCGGTCTGGGGCCGGATCGGGATCGGTGAACTGCGGGCCACGACCACCCGGCTTGGCGGCACCCGCCTGTGGCAGGCACAGCTGGCCCATGTGCTCGGCCGTACCCTGGAGTCGGCCCTCAAGCTGCGCTACGACCGCAAGGTCGGCTGGTGGGATGCGGCACTGCTCGCACCGTTGGGGGTCGATCTGGACCCGCAGGTCGGGATGCCGTTGTTGCCAGGTCCGGCTCAGGACCGCCGACGGCAGGTCGCGATCTACCTCGACACGTCCGGCTCGATCCACGATGAGACGGTGCAGGCGGCGGCGACGACCGTGGGACGCATCCCCGACACGGTCGTGCACTGGCACAGCTTCGACCATCAGGTCCACCCGTTCGAGCCGGGCGATGCGATCGTGGGAGGCGGCGGCACCAGCTTCGAGGCGGTCGAGGCCGACGTCGTCGCGCTGGATGCGGAACTCTCCGACCCGTTGGATGCGGTGCTGGTGCTCACCGACGGCTACGCCGAGCCGATCCGTCCCGTGCAGGCGCACCGGTGGATCTGGATGATCGTCGGGCAGGGCGACACCTGGCCGAGGCAGCACGGGATGCGCACCGTGCAGATCCCCGAACTCATCCCGGCTGGCCGGTGACGCCGCGCGACCCCCACCCGCAGCTGCGCAGCAGTTGTGTGGCCGTGCAGTCCGACCTGTGGATCGGTGGGGACCTCGCTCCGCTGCCCGCCGAGGTGCGCACGGTCGTGAGCCTGGATGCGGCCACGCCGAGGTTGGAACCTGGCGGGGTCGTCGAGCACCGGCATCCCTTCCGTGACACGCGGTGGGAGCCGGCACCACGCGGTCCGTTGGAGCAGGCCGTGGCCGCAGTCGTGCAGGCTCCGGGGGCGGTGCTGGTGCGCTGCCGGCACGGGATCAACCGTTCGGCGCTGGTGGTGTGTCTGGCCCTGAGCGCACGCGACCACCTCGATCCGCAGGCCACGATCGACCTGGTCCGCCGCCAACGACCCGGCGCACTGACCAACCCCTACTTCGCCGAACTCGTACGGCGCTACCCGCAGGAGCCGATGCGTTGAGCGTCCGGGACGTCCGGCGCGTCGATCCTGCCGGTCGGCCACGACGTCGGTGAGGACGGCGTTCGACCCACCATGGTCGGTTTCGCACCAGAGGGGCGCCGCGTCGGTCGTGAGGAACACGAAGTGCCGAGGAGCGATGCTCCGGCCGTGCACATGGAGGTTGTGGCGCCCTCCGGCTGCCCAGGTCCGATCCGTCCCTGTTCGTGGCCTCACCTCGACTCCGCGGGGCTGCTCTGAGCCGCCACCTCCCCTATCTGTCAATTGACAGAAGTGTACCTGTCATGTAAGGTCAATGGTGTGAGGTCGGAGTCGCTACCGAGGCGAGCCGCCCACCGGGGAAGGTCCGAGGAGAACAGGAGCGGTTGTGGCGCATCAGGGGATGGCAGTGGCGGGCCTGGCGGCTGAGGCCGTCGGGCACCTGGACGGTGGGGCGAGCGGGGGAGAGACCAGCGCGGGAGAGACCAGGGGGCAGGGAGCCGGGGTGCCCGGGGCGCCGACGCTTCCGGGGTTGGGGCAGGACCGGGTGGTGCAGCTGCTGTCGTGGGCGTTGCAGTGGCGGGGGTCGGTGCATCTGATCGGTGCGCACGGCATCGGCAAGACCGCCTATGTGCGGGCGTGGTGTCAGGCGCAGGGGCTGCGGGTGGTGGAGCGTTCCCTGCCGGTGTGCAGCCAGCGTGACTTCTGTGTGCCGCTGCCGGTCGCCGATCCGGTCACGGGCCGCCGGCAGGTCGAGGTGCTGGTCCTCGAGCAGCTGCTGCAGTCCCATCCTGACGACCGCTACGTGCTGATCCTCGACGAGTTCTCCCGGGCGGACCGGGCCACGCTCAACACCGCGATGGAGCTGCTGCAGGAGGGCACCATCGCCGGACAGCCGCTGCCCGGGCTGGCCGCGGTGGTGGCGTTGGACAACCCGGTCGAGGACGGCGCCTATGCCGGGCTGGTCGGTCTCGATCTGGCGCAGGCCGACCGGGTCGCGACCCTGCAGGTCGACGTCGATGACATCCCCTGGCGCTCGCATCTGTCCGCCGTGCACGGCCGCGACCTCGAGGTGGTGTGGCAGGTGTGGGCGGGGCTGTCGGCGGCGGCCCGTGAAGTGCTGTGCCCCCGGGTGCTCGACCACCTGATCCGCCTGGTCGACCGTGGCCTGCCGGCTGCGCTGGCGCTGCCCGTGGTGGACGGGGGGCGGCAACGCCTGTTCGACCACGACACGCTGGATGTCGACGCGACGCCGCCGGATGTGACCGTCGAGGTGCTCGACCGGCTGGTGGATGCCGTGCACGGCTCGTGGACGGCGGGCGGGCAGCCCGTACCGAAGGTGGCGCGGGTGGATGAGGCCGACGGTGCCCAGGTGGTGGCTCGGGCGGTCACCGAGGCGTTGGCCGGCGGGTGGCGGCTGCGGCTGGTCGGCCCGCCCGGGATCGGCAAGACCTCCCACATCCGTGCGGCGGTCGAGGCAGCCGGCTACGACCTGGAGTATCTGAGCCTGTCGCAGACCTCGGTCACCGACCTGGTGGTGCCCGTGCCGGTGGCGGGTCGGCTGGAGTTCCTGCCGGCCGCGCGGCTGGTACGTCCCGGACGTGACTACGTGCTGGTCCTCGACGAGTTCTCCCGCGCTCCGGCCGACACCGCCTCGGCGGCGATGGAACTCGTCAACGAACGGTCCCTCGCCGGCCGGCGCCTGGAGGGGTGTGTGGCGGTGATCGCGCTGGACAACCCGCCCGAGATCGGTGCGCTGCAGCTGGACACCGGCCGCATCGACCTCGCACAGGCGTCGAGGTTCACCGCCACCATCGAGGTCGACGCCGACGACCTGGCGTGGCGCGAGGTCCTGCACCGCCGGTTCCCTGCGACGGCGGCGGCGTTCCTGGACTGGCGGGCCGAGGACCTCGACGACGCCGCCCGGGCGCTGGTCTCGCCCCGCTGTCTGGAACGCATGCTCTCGCTGCATGCTGACGGACTCGACCCCGAACTCGGCCTGCCCGTGCTCGCCGGCGAGCGCGTCCCGGTCGCGATCAGCGCCCTGCGCCGCCGCCTGCGGGGGGAACGCACCCTGGGGTTCGCCGCGGTGCTCGCCGACCTCGACGCGGTCCTCGACCGGCTCGCGCACGGCGATGCCCGCACCGAGTTGGCGGTGCTCACCGCCCTGCAACACGCCGAGGTCCGTGCCCTGACCGAGCAGCAGCCGGCCCTTCTCCGCCTGCTCGCTGCGCTGCATCCCAATCATCGACTCGCGCTCGCACGTGCCGGCGGCCAACGCCGCAGGGTGATCCTCGACGTCCTCGCTCAGCTCGCCCGCA
>SLLJ01000347.1 GCA_007134165.1 Nitriliruptoraceae bacterium
GACACATTCCGAACCCGGAAGTTAAGCCCTCCAGCGCCGATGGTACTGCCGGGGAAACCCGGTGGGAGAGTAGGTCGCCGCGGGACCCACACACACGAGGCCGCCCAACCGGGCGGCCTCGACGTGTTCCGCCCTGCTGCGGGATGCCGGACAAGGAACCGATCGTGCCCCAACCCGACCAGCACCCGCCCGGCCGCGGTACGCCGCGCCGAGGAAGCTCCGAGCGCTCGCGACCCCGGGCAGCGCAGCCCGAGAGCGGTCCCGCAGGGCTTCGGGTGCCATCGACCGGCGGTGAGCCCATTGGCCGGGAACGTGCCAGGCGCAGTGCTCCGCCGCGGGCTCCCGGGCAGCGCGAGGCCAAGGTCGATCCGCCGCGTCCGGACTTGCCGGTCGACGAGGAACCCGATTTGCCGCGGGCGGTGCGGCGCGACCTGGAGCGGGTGCTGGGCAAGGGTCCTCGTACGCAGGACGTCGCACTTGCGCTGAGCATCGCCGGGGAGGCCATCGATGACGGTGAGGCGGGCATCGCTCTCGAGTTGCTTGCCTGGGCCAAGTCGCAGGCCTCGCGCGTGGCGGCCGTGCGTGAGGCCTACGGCGTCGCCAGCTACCTCGCCGAGGACTACCAGACGGCGCTGGGGGAGCTGAGCACCTATCGGCGCCTCACCGGTCGGGTCGACCAGAACCACCTGATCGCTGACAGCTTGCGAGCCCTGGGACGGGAGCTGGACCGCATCGTGGAGGTGGCCAGCGAACTCGTCGAGCAGGATCAGGCGCCGCTCGACCGTCGCTTCGAGGCCGCGATCGTGTGGGCGGGAGCGGTGGCGGACGCCGGTGACCTCGGAGCCGGACGCTCGGTGCTGCGCCGCATGCTCACCCGTCACCCGGACTCGGGCGCGGAGCATGATCTTCGGCTGCGTTCGTTTGCGGCCGAACTCGCCGAGCGCGACGAGGATCCCGAGGACGCTGCCGCGCACCTGCGGGCCATCGTTGTCCGCGACCCCGATGCCTACGACGCAGCAGGGCGCTTGGCGCAGCTGTCCACGTCGTAGCCGCACGGGCCATGGCAACGTTGCCTAGCCCACCTCGGTCAGCGTTCCGTCATCACGGCGCTGGAAGTAACGCAGGAGCCCGGCGGCGTTGGAACGCACGTCGTTGAGAAGGGCGAGCCGCTCGAGCGCCTCGGGGTCGTCGGCGAGCGCGGCCGGGTTGAGCTCGTCGGCGAAGCGGGCCGCGAGGGTCTCGGTCACGTGGTCGAGCTCCGAGGACTCGTGGTAGGCGGCCTCGGCGGTGGCCGCCCACAGCCGGAGGCGCTCGTCGGCTTCGGCGAGTGCCTCGGCTGGTGGGTCCACCGGTCCGTAGTGGGCCAGGTACACGCGCTCCGGCTCGAGCCGGCGGTAGCGGTCGATGGAGGCCAGCGCGGCCTCGAGGTGGAAGTCGGCGGGCGGCGTCGCCGGGCGCAGGACCGGCATCCCGGGCAACTTCACGCCGACCGAGTCGCCCGAGAACAGCGCCCCGGTCGCGTCGTCGTGCACGCCGACGTGATGCTTGGCGTGGCCAGGCGTGTACAGCAGGCGGAGCGTGCGTCCCCCGCCGAGCTCGAGTTCGTCGCCATCCGCGACCCCCCGGATGCGCGCCGCCTCGATGGGTGTGCAGGCCCCGTACACCGTGTCGAACAGCGGCCCGTAGACCTGACCGGCCGACCGGTTGAGCCGGGTGGGGTCGTGCAGGTGGCGAGCGCCGACCTCGCTGACCACGATCGTGGCGTTGGGGAACGCGGCC
Source organism: Nitriliruptoraceae bacterium (assembly GCA_007134165.1). Classification (GTDB taxonomy): domain Bacteria; phylum Actinomycetota; class Nitriliruptoria; order Nitriliruptorales; family Nitriliruptoraceae; genus SKJO01. Next base: position 1,780 of record SLLJ01000347.1, read on the forward strand.
GCGACGTCCCCCGCGCCCCCAGCGTGGTCGAGGTGGATGTGGGTGAGGATCAGGAAGGCCAGATCGTCGGGGTCCATACCCAGCGACCGCAGGCCGCGGATCAGCGCCTGGACCGGACGAGCGGGCCCGCACTCGATGAGCGCCGGCCGCGGTGCCGTGAGCAGATAGCCGGCGGTCACGCTGGTCATTCCGCCGGTCAGGGTGTCGACCGCGAGGACGCCGTCGTCGTAGCGTTCGATCGGTGGCAGCGGCCCTTCGTGATCAGTGCGGCGGTCGGTGCCGCCGTCTGCGGCCATGGCCGATCCTCTGGCAGGCTGATGTCAGCAGCGTAGTGCCCGACGCACCCGGGCGCCCGGGACCGGCGCTCACAGCACGGCGCGTAGCCGGAGCAGATCGGCCATCGATGCGTCGAGTCGCACGCGGTTGGACGCGTAGGCGCGGGAGAAACCCAACTCGCCGTTGGTCATCCGCAGCAGGTCGTCGGAGCGCACCGAGATCCGGATGTCCGCCGGGCGGGCGTGGGGACCGTCGACCAGGTGCAGTGTCCCACTGCGCCACTCCGCATAGCGCACCAGATCGAGGTCGGGGCACCGGGCCTCGAGGGTGCGCCGGGTCGGCAGCAGCACCCGGGTGTCCTCGTCGACGTCATCGAGCCGCGCGAGCAGGTCGGCGAGCGCCTGCTCGACCTGCTCGACGGTGGCCACGTGGGGGCTCCTCGCTCGTGACGTTGATGGGACGCTAGCAGCAGCAGTCAGCGCTCGGTTGCCTCGCATCGGCGGGTTCTGTGGTCTAGAGTCCGACTCGACCCCGAGGAGGGCAAAAGGCTGTGAACAGCGCACTGCAGAAGTACCTCGATGCCGCATCTGGGCTGACGAATCTCACGACTACGAAGGCGGAGCAGGTCGCCAAGAACCTGGTGCGTTCCGGTGAGGCCGCCGGTGATCAGGTCCAAGACCTGGTCGACGACCTCATGACCCGGCAGCGCAAGAACCGGGAGGCGATGGTCGCGCTGATCAAGAGCGAGACCAACCGGGCGGTCCACAGCATGGGGCTCGCCACCAGCAAGGAGGTCGAACGGCTGCAGAAGCAGGTCGCCGACCTCAAGCGTGAGCTGGCGAAGGTCTCAGGCGCTCCGGCCCCCGCGAAGAAGACGGCCAAGAAGACGGCCAAGAAGACGGCGGCCAAGAAGTCGGCGGCCAAGAAGACCACGGCCAAGAAGACGGCGGCCAAGAAGACGGCCAAGAAGACGGCGGCCAAGAAGTCGGCGGCCAAGAAGACCACGGCGGCGCCGGCGGCTGAGGGCGACGAATCGTGAACTCGAGCTCGGAGCTGACCTCGGACGATGGGCTCGCGGCGGTGCGAGCCGAGCTCGACGCGGTCGAGTCGTTCGAGGTCGCCGACCGGGTGGCGGTCTTCGAGCGCGTCAACGGCCAGCTCTCTCGCGAGTTGGCCGCGCTCGACGAAGTCTGAGCGCTGCCACCTCGACGTCGACTGGACCTCGAGCTGGTGCGCCGCGGCCTACTGCCGAGCCGCTCGGAGGCCGCGCAGGCCATCGCCGAAGGCCTGGTCACCATCGATGGTGCGCCGGCCCTGAAGGCGGCGACCCAGGTCGCTGCCGGGCAGAACCTGGTGGTACGCCGACCGCCGCGTGTCTACGTGTCGCGCGGTGGGGACAAGCTCGCTCATGCACTGGTCAGATTCGGGGTGCGCCCCGACGGACAGCGCTGCCTCGACGCGGGGGTGTCCACCGGTGGCTTCACCGACGTGCTCCTGCGCCACGGCGCCGCGCACGTGCTGGCCTGCGACGTGGGCTACGGGCAGGTCCACGAGCGCATCCGCAGCGATCCCCGGGTCACACTGCTCGAGCGCACCAACGTGCGCGAACTGACGCGCGAGCAGGTCCCGCCACCGCCGCCGACGCTCGTTGTGGCCGACCTGTCCTTCATCGCCCTGGCCGTGGTGCTGCCCGTGCTGCGTGCGGTGGCGGCGGATACCTCCGAGGCGATCGTGCTCGTCAAGCCCCAGTTCGAGGCTGGGCGGGCCTGGGTCATGCGAGGTGGGGTGGTCCGCGATCCCGCCGGATGGCACGAGGCGCTGACCCGGGTCGCTGACGCGGCGAGCGGGGTAGGGTGGTCGCCGGCCGGCGTCACAGCCTCGCCACTGGTGGGGCCGGCCGGCAACGTCGAGTTCCTGCTGCACCTGCAGGTGAAGCCCAGGTCCGACGACGAGGTGGCGACATGGCTCGAGGCAGCGATCGACGAGGGCCGGCAGTGGCCGCAGACACCCGACGCCCCCACCAACTGCGGATCGGACGCCGACCGGTGAGCGCGGCGGGGAGGCGGCGATGAAGGTAGGGCTGGTCGTGCACGCCGGGCGGGATGCGTCGCTCGCAGCGGCCGGCGAGGCGGCCCGACTGCTCCGGGGACACGGGGTCGAGGTGGCCGTGACCGGTGGTATGCCCGACGTCGAGGACCCCGACGCGGACGCGGCCACCGATCAGCGTCTGGCGTCGATCGCTCCGCGGGTCGACGGCGAGGACTTCGCGCCCGGTCTGGACCTTGCCCTGTCGTTCGGCGGTGACGGCACGTTCCTGCGGGCCGCGCACCAGTGCCGTGATGCCGGGGTGCCGGTGCTGGGGGTCAACCTCGGTCGGCTCGGATTCCTCGCCGAGGTCGAGGTCGA
>SLLJ01000135.1 GCA_007134165.1 Nitriliruptoraceae bacterium
AAGGTCGTGCTCCGTCACCTCGCTCCGGTGCCGGGGGAGGTTGCCGCCGACGTCGCCGCGATGGCTCGCAACCCGGCGGTCCGCCAGGATTGGCAGGTCGGAGTCGAAGGGTACGGGGCGGGGGCGATCACCTTCATGGGGTGATCCGGGCTGGTGGCCGGGCTCGCGCTGAGGGCGGAGGCCCGTGCTTCCGACGTCCGGCTGGTTCCGCCAGGTCGACCAACGGGACCAACGTCGGCGGACCGGCTCAGCCGGCCCCGCGGACCGCCAGCAACGCGGCGAGGTTGTCCACCGTCGTGGCCACCATGTCCGGGTCGAGTTCGGTGCCCGCCCGCTCGCGCAGCTTCTCGACGATCGCCCCGGCGCTGATGTTCCGGTTGCTGGTGAGCACCTCGTCGATCACGTGCACCACGGCGATGACCCGGGCCGCTTCGGGGATCTCGGCCCCGGCCAGGCCTTCGGGGAACCCGTCGCCGTCCCACCGTTCACGTTGGGCGCGCACGGCGTCAGCCACCGCCTGCCCCGAGGTCAGCTGCAGCAGTTCGGCAGAACGTGCCGGGAAGGTTCGCCAGGCTTCCAGCAGTTCGCCGGTGAGGTCGCCGGGGCCGCCGATGGCCGCGGCCGGCAGACCGGCCCGTCCGACGTCGTGCAGGTGACCTGCCAGACGCATGCGCGACACCGCTGCGGGGGAGTAGCCCCGCATGCGGCCGAGCTCGGCCGACATCCGCCCGACGCGTTCGCCGTGCCCGCGACCCTCGATCATGGCCGGCTCGACCTCGTCGAGCAGCCGCACGACCGCTTCGAGTTCGGTGGTGACCGAGACCCCCAAGGCCAGGTCCTCCGCGCTGAGCACGGCCCGGGCACCGTCGACCGCCGCGACCTCCACGGCACGGCGGGCGAGGTCGAGCAGTTCCTCGGTGTCGTTGGCGCTCTCCGGGCCGGCGTGGCCGATGACCAGGCGCAGCGGCAACTCCCGGTCACGGAAGGTTGCGCACGCCTCGACCAGGCAGTTGCCGATCCGTTCGGCGTCACGCGGGCTCAGAGTCTCGCCGATCATGCCGAACTCACCGTTGCCGGTGGCGTAGACCTCGCAGGAGTGCGCCGCCGCGAGATGCGCCAGGGCCGAACCCAACCGCCGACGCTGGAAGGAGACCACCGCGTCGGGGTTGGGTACGGACCAGCGCTCGGAGACAACCTTGAGGTAGGCCACCCGAGGGATCTCGTTGGCGTCGGCCAGCGTGCTGATGCGCCGCTCGAAAGACGGCCGGTCGGGCAGCCCGGTGTCGGTGTCCAGGCCGCGGTTGCCGGCGGAGGCGCTGCCGCCGAAGCGCCGTTCGAAGGTGGCGAGCAGGGCGGTGGGCGTACGGTCGGTCTCGACCAGCCCGATCAGCGCCTCTTCGTTGCCTTCGCCGACGACGGCGTTCGCGCCGGCCCGGACCAGGTCGGCGGCGACGCGCTCGGCGCCGGTGTGGGCGAGCACGATGGTGCGCCCGAGACGCGCCCCGAGCCGCTCGACCACCGCGCGCAGTTGGTCGGGGGCCAGGCGGGTCGAAACCAGCAGCGCGTCGACGTCGGCATCCGGGTCGTCGATGAGCTCGGCGCCGGTGGCCTCGAGGCGCATCCTCGCCGAGTCCGGCACACCGAGGCAGCTCAGGCGCAGCACCTCATCTGAGGTGGGTGGGAGGCCCAGCTGCTCGAGCAGGACGTTGGTGCCCTCTCCGGCCGGGGTCACGGCGGGAGCAGCGGACATCAGGCACTCACGACCTGCGGCGACGAGCTCGCGCTGGTCTCACGGTCGGGTGCCTGGCCGTCGGCGTCGAACCGGGTGCGCCAGGTGGTGTTGGCGCTCAACTCGGCGACGAACGCGGCCCGGCGTCGCTTGCCGGGAGCGTCCTGGGCGACCGGGGGCACGCCATCGAAGGCCGTGGCGAAGTACGCCTGCAGAGCGTGAAGAGCCTCCTGGCGAAGCTGGGAGATGCGGGCCTCGGTGACCCCGAGGTCGTCGGCGATGTCACGCAGCAGCCGGCCTTCGAAGTGGTGCTGCACGAGGACCTTGCGGGGAAGCTCGGGCAGGTGCGCGATGGCGGTGCGCAGCGTTCCGACCAACTCGTTGGTCTCCAGCGCATGCTCCGGCAGCCAGGCTTCGTCGCGCTCGATGACACGGTCGGACAGCATCGAGGTCTCGCCGACGTCGTCGCCGACCGGGCGGTCCAGGGTCAGCAGGGTGGAGGTCAGCGCGGACGCGCGCCGCTCGCGGACGGCATCGACAGCGAGGCCGAGTTCTGCGGCGATCTCTTCGTCCTCGGGGCGGCGTTGCAGCCGCTCCTCGAGATCGCTCGTGGTCTGCTCGATGGCGCGCAGGTCGCGGCGCAGACGGCGGGTCGCCCAGTCGCGCGAGCGGGTGGCGTCGAGAATGGCGCCACGGATCCGGATCGAGGCATAGCGAGCGAAGGGGACGCCGGTCGCCGGGTCGTAGCGGTTGGCCGCGTCGACCAGGCCTGCCGCACCGGCTCCGCGCAGCTCGTCGCGGTCGACGTGGCGCGGGAAGCCGGCGGCCAGCTGCTGCACGACGTGCTCGACGAGGTAGAGGTGAGATTCGGCGAGCGTGCTGGCGTCGAGGTCGACGACCGCGCCGGTGTCCATGGTGTCCGCAGCGTCCGAAGTGAGCTCCGGGTGCTGGTAGGTGGTGGTGGTCACGGTCGGCTCCTCGGTCCGGCGGCGAGGTGGGTGGCGGCGCCGCGGGGGGTCGCTTGGACCGGGATCCCGGGGGCGCTGGTGCCTCGTGACCTGAGTCTCGGCAGACATGCGCCAGGTGCCGAGCTGCCTTCACGGGTCCTTCACAACCCGTCGCGGAGCTTCACGGAACCGCTCATGCGGCACATAGCGTTCCCATAGCACAAAGGCTCACTGCCGGAGTTCTCCGGCCGAAGTGCCCGGTTGGTCCGGGGCGTCGGAGGGCATTGCCGTGACGTCGAGGTGGTGGGCAGTGGGTCGGCGCCGACCGAGGGTGGGCGCTGGAGTGGAGCGAGGGCGTCGGGGGGAGCACGGCACCACGCCGTCTCGGGTCGTGACTGCTGGCACCTTGCGCCGTCACGTCGACCGCGGCCCGACCGACTTCAGAGGTTGTGGTCAAACGTGCGCACAGAGTTACCTTGGGGCGCGCGGGGCGGCTCCGGAGCCGGTCCTGCCGCTTGACCGACGGCTGACCTGGTCGACGGGTGGACTGGAAGGAGGTGGGCCGTGCTCCAGGTGCTCATCGATCTGCTGCTCCGCGAGGCCGCTGCGGCGGACACGGTTGCCGCGCGTACCCGTGCGCTCGAACTGATCGCCGCCGCCGGTGAGCGGCGCTTCCTCGGCATGGCGCTCGACGAACTCGAGACCGCGAGCGAGCGGCTCTCGGGGCTCGAGTTCACCCGCACGATGGCGGTGTCCACGGCGGGCCTGCCCGCCGACGTCACCGTCACCGAGCTCACCGCAGCGGTGCTCGACGTCGAGGACCGCGTGCTGCTCGAGCGGGCCGTGGACGAACTCCGCCAGTCCACCGACCGGCTGCACGACGCCCGCACCCGAGCCACCGCCGCGATCGGCCGGCAGGCCTCCAGCAGCCGGACCCGGCTGCAGGCGGCGGAGGCATTCGCTGCCGTGTGACCGCGGTGCCGGATCCGGTCAGCGGCGTGGTCGGGGTGCGACGGATGCTTCGCCTCGGAGGATCCGCGACGACCTCGAGGTCGGGCGCGACCTCCCTATCTGCTGCTGTCGTCGGGCGTGTTGCCCGGTGGGGGCAGCCGCCGCCCGCCGGGCAGCCGCGACACGGCGTCCCGGGCCCGCCCAGCGCTGCGTGCCGCTCCGGCGTTCTCCGCCTCGATCTGCCGGTAGACCTCCTCGCGGTGCACCTGCACCGAGCGCGGCGCCTTGACCCCGATCCGGACCTGATCGCCACGCACCTCGAGCACGGTCACCACGATCTCGTTGCCGATGATGATCGACTCGTCGATCCGGCGGGTGAGCACCAGCACGGGCGTCAGCCTCCCGACGGGATCGCGGCGCGGAGCGGAAGCGTGTCGTCGTCGAGCACGAGTTGGCGGGCGACCAGGGTGCGGGCGTTGGCCACGAACGGGGCTCGCAGGTTGACGTAGATCTGCTCTGCCTCGTCGTCGACCGTGACCGTGCAGAACAACACGACGTCCTCGGGCGTCTGGATGCCGAGGTGGCGCAGTTCGCCGTCGGGCAGATCGGGGGAGTAGTCGGGGAAGGCCAACCAGGGAAACAGCACCACCATCACCAGGTCGGGGTCCTCCAGACAGTGCAGTTGCTGGAAGATGCCGTCGTCGGTGAGATCGGTGAGCGTGAAGTGCTCGGCGGTCGGGAAGCCGGGAATGCCGTTCTTGACGTGCAGGACGTTGTCCTCGGGCCGGTCCTCGGGCCGGTCC
>SLLJ01000117.1 GCA_007134165.1 Nitriliruptoraceae bacterium
GGTCGTGCTGTTGGGTTCGGTCTGCCCTGGCCGGGAGCACATCACCGTCGATCCCGCCGCCATCGTTCGCAACCGGCTGCAGATCCTGGGGATCCACAACTACGCACCCGAGGACGTGATCGCTGCGGTTGACTGGCTCGCGACGCGTGGTGCGGCGGCACCACACCTGGTCGCTGACCCCTTCGCTCTCTCGGAGATCGACGCGGCGTTCGAGGCGGCGTTCGCGGGGGTCGCCGGGCGCATCGGTGTCCGACCTGACGGGCGCTGACCGTGCCACCTTCCTCAGCGTCCACTCCACCGTTCTCCCTCGTGCACGTTGGCCGCCACCCGGAGATTGCGTCATGAGACTGCTCGTCGTCGGAGCCGGCGTCTTGGGGGTGCACCATGCGTTGGCGGCCCTGGATGCCGGCTGGGAGGTCGTGCTGTGCGAGCGGGACGGCCGGCCACGGTCGGCATCGGTGCGCAACTTCGGGCTGGTGTGGTGCTCGGGCCGCAGTTCGGGACCGGAGTTGGGGTTGGCGCTGGATGCGCGGCGCCGATGGGAGAAGTTCGGCGCCGCGGTCCCCGAGATCGGGTTTCGTCCGGCCGGGTCGTTGACCCTTGCCCGTCGGGACGATGAGCTCGACGTGCTCGAGGAGTTCCTCGAGCACGCGCCCGGGCGTGGCCTCGACGCGAGCCTGTTGACTCCCACTCCGATCACCGAAGTCAACCCCGCGGTCGCCGGTGATGCGATCGCGGGCGTCCTGGTCCGCGACGACGCCGTGCTCGAACCGCGTCTGACCGCACCATCGTTGCTCGATCGGATCGAGGACCAACCCGCCGCGACCGTGTCTCGGGGTTGCGCGGTCACCGGCGTCGAGGCCACCTCGTCGGGGGTGCGTGCCACCTCGATGTCCCGGCAGGTCGACGCCGATGTCGTGCAGCAGCGCGGCGACCACGAGTTGGTCCTCGGCACCGGTCGCCTCGGCCAGGGCGGCGCACTGCAGGGCGTGGGTGAGTTGGTCGATCGGCTCGAGTCCGTACGGCAGGTCGGCGAGCCCCGCGACGAGGCTGAGGACGTCGCCCGGCGATGGGGCCAGCAGGGTGCCGTCGTGGCCTGCCGGATCGGTCGTGGTGTCAGACACGTCATCTCCTGGTCGCCTGACGAAGTGCGGCTCGAGGGCGCGCGGATGCCGAGCGGCGACCACGATAGGTCGAGAGGATGGCCGGGCCCCCACCATCGGGTGACGTCTGGCGGTAGGGGCCATGACGCAACGGTGACGTCGGTGGGCTCGGGGCGCATGCGGTTGACTCGGGCGGGAACTGGCGCGGTCGTGCCGTGCAGCCTGAGGGTTGCGTTGATCGGTTCACCGGTCGATGCCGCGCTGGAAGTGTCGCTGCTGGCCGGCAGCCGGACGCTCGGTTGCCCGGCGCACTGCCGAGAGATCGAGATGGCCTCAGCGGGTCGGTGCGATGGGCGGCGGGCGCCGGTGGTGCCAGGGCGCGGCCTGCTCCAACTGTGCCGCAAGGCGAAGCACGCCGGCTTCGTCCCAAGGACGGCCCATCAACTGCACCCCGACCGGCCCGTCGCTGGTGTGGTGGTAGAGCGGCAGGCTGATCGCGGGGAGTCCCGTCAGGTTCGCGAGTGGTGTGAGCCCGACGAAGGCGGTCTGGTCCTGGAAGATCGCCTCGCCCGTCCAATCGTCGTAGTGCCCGTTCGGTCGCGATGGGCCGGTCAACGTGGGAAGCAGAATGGCATCGAGGTGGCCCGTATCGCGCACGATGCGTCGAGCCTGCAACTACAGGTCGAAGTGAGCCGCCGCAGAGTCCGCAGCGGTCCGCAGTCGGCCGACCTCGGCGAGTCAGGTTTTGACCGGTTCGTAGGTGCCCGGGTCGAACGGTTGGGAGGCGAGGCTGGCCGACCACAGGACGAGCAACTGATCGGCGAGGCGGTCGGCGACCGGGAGTTGGATCTCCTCGAGTCCGTGACCGAGGCGATCGAGGAGGTCGACGGCGTGGTCGAGCGCAGCCAGCTTTGACGGGTGGAGGCCTTCCGGACTGAACGGGGTCTGCCGGCTGACCCCGATTCGCAGCCGACCGACGGGGGCATCGATCGCCTCGGCCCAGGGGCAATCAGGCGGCGGTGCCATCCCCGGATCGCCGGGCTCGTAGCCGGCCAGCACGTCGAGGGCCAGCGCCGCGTCGGCCACCGATCTCGTCAGTGCACCAGGCGTCGACAGCCCGAACGCGCTGTCGCCCGCCATCGGTCCGCGGGAGATCCGGTCGCGCGATGCCTTGAGCCCGACGAGGCCGTTGACCGCGGCGGGTATCCGCAGCGATCCGGCACCGTCCGAACCGTGGGACAGCGCACACCGTCCCACCGCCAACGCGGCTCCCGCACCGCCGGACGAGCCCTCGGCGTTGCGGCGGACATCCCAGGGAGTCGCGCATCTTCCGAGCAGTGCGGTTTCGGTGTGCCCGATCGTGCCGAACTCCGGGACGTTGGTCTTGCCGAGCGGGATCGCGCCGGCGGTCAGCAACCGCGCGACGCGGTGATCGTCGAAGTTGGCGACATGGTCGGCCATCGCCCGTGTCCCGAGCGTGGTGGTCGATCCGCTCAGGAAGTGCAGATCCTTGATCGCCACCGGGATGCCGTGGAGCGGTCCGGTGGCCGCCCCCGACCGGAGGCGCTCGTCGGCGACGTCGGCTGCGTGCCGGGCCCGATCTGGCAGCACCTCGACGTAGCTGCCGAGGACACCGTCGAGGCGTTCGATGCGGTCGAGGTACAGGTCCGTCAGTTCGCGGGACGACACCTCACGGGCGCGGATGAGCGCGACGAGGTCACGAGCCGTCGTGAAGGCGGGCAGGTCGTCCGGACACTGCGTGGGCATGTCGAGGAGTCCCGGGTCGAGATCGCGCGGAGCCGCTGCTGCCGCGGAACCCCGGGACGTGTTCGCAGCTGCGGAGCTCGTGCGGAACGCTACCGGCCGTCTGTCGCCCGCAGCGTGCTGGTCGTCGCAGCGCACCCCGACGGCGGCAGCCAGCTTCGATCCCGACCGGAGGGGCGCAGCCGGGACGGGCACGGCAGCCACCGTCCCCGCTCATGTGCTCAGCGACCCACCACCTCGGTCGACGCGCCCACCTCACGACTCGCTGCGATCACCGTGGACGATCACGAGCGCGAGCCGTGAGGGCTCGAGGGCTTCCAAGGCGTGTTGCGCCCCGGGCGCGAGGTAGGCCACGTCGCCGGCGACGAGTTCGTGATCCTCGTCCTCCACGCTCAAGCGCAGCCGTCCCTCGATGAGTTGGACGACGACGGGCTTGGCCGCGGCGTGGTCGGTGAGCCGTTCGCCGGTGTCGAAGGCGAACACGACGACGCGTACCGATTCGTTGTCGAGCAGGGCACGGGAGGTCGTGGCGTGGGTGGAGATCGGCAGCTCGCTATGGACGCCGGCGACGACCTGGGACGCGTTTCGGGGGGTGGGGGTCATGGGTCACTCGATCCTTCCGGGTGGGGGATACCGACCAAGAGCCGGTGGTGGCATCTGCCAAAACATTTGCTAGTAGCAAAAGATTAGTGTAGTGGTTAGTATTAAGGGGAGGCAGCCATCACCCCCCGCAGGGGGAGAGGAGAAGTGCCATGACCGCAGCGAGTAGTACCGAGGAAGTCCGGGAGATCCGCACGGTGACGATGGTCGCGATGCTTGCCGGGGTGGCGGTGGCGGTGGTGCTCAGCGCCGGCGCGCTGATCGTTGCGGCAGCAGGCGGTGGTGCGGCGAATGACGGTGCGGCCCCCCAGGCGGCAGCCGCAGCTGCGGTGGATGCGCCCCTCGAGGTGGCCTTCGAGCTGGACGAGATGACCGTGCACCCGGAAGCAGCCACGATCGCCCCGGGCGGCCGGGTCGAGGTGGTCAACGCCGGCGCCATCCCCCACGATCTGGTGGTGTTGGACCTCGAGGTCGGGACCCCGATGATGGACAGCGGCGAGGTGGTGTCCTTCGGCGTGGACGAGCTCGATCCGGGTAGCTACACGGTGATCTGCACCGTGCCCGGACACCGTGAAGCCGGTATGGAAGCCACGCTGACGGTGGCGGGCGCGACCGACGAGCAGGTCGCGGTCGACCACGACGGCGCCGAGGTGGCGTCAGCCGGTGAGTTGTTCCCCGGCACGCTGTCCTTCGACCCGAACGCCACGCCGGAGGAGGGGTTCACCGCCCGTGACCCGCGCCTCGAGCCGGCCCCGGATGCCGACCTGCACGAGGTCACGATCCGGGCCTCGCAGCTTCAGGGTGAGGTTGCGCCCGGCGTTCGCCAGGAATTGTGGACCTTCAACGACCTGGTGCCCGGTCCGGTCCTGCGCGGCAGCGTCGGTGACACCTTCCGGATCACCTTCATCAACGATGGCGCGATGCCGCACTCCATCGACTTCCATGCCAGCAA
>SLLJ01000266.1 GCA_007134165.1 Nitriliruptoraceae bacterium
GAGCTGGTGTCGGGTGGGTCGCTTCCTCCCGGCACTCCGGCGGCTGGACTCGATTGCCCACCGCCGGGTACGGCCTTGCTCCGACCACACTGAGGATCGGGTCCATCGGGTGGCGGCTCGCCCGCACCCGTGGTAGCCGACGCACCAGACGGCCCCCAGCGGCCAGCCCGGCGAGCTCCGGGCGGCCGGGGTGAGGTCGACGTACCGATCTGCGTGCCGTCAGGGCGGAAGAAGGTCACCCGGTCGCCGTCGATCTCGACGGCGGTGCCGCTGCGGTCGAACTTCCGGTGGTGGGTGCGGCACAGCAGCAGGCTGTTGGTCGGGGTCAGTCGCCCGCCGTCGCGATGGGCGATCGCGCCATGGGCGACGTCGCAGAATCCGGGCGGGGCATCACAGTGCGGCCATCGGCACCCGCGGTCCCGGGCAACCAGTGCCCACCACAACGCCGCCGAAACCGTCCGCGTTGCCATGGACGCCTCGATCGGAGCTCCGTCGCTGTCGAGCAGGCAGCGCACCAGCGCCGCGTCGTCGAGCAGATGCGACAGTTCGGAGAACGGCAGGGGCCCGGTGTGCACGCCCTCGGCCATGCCCTTGCGCTGCACCAGCGTCTCCCACGGGATAAGGATCAGCAGCTGCGGCCGCACGCCATGCTCGGTCGGAGCCGTGCCCCGCTCGAGCGCGGCCGCGACCAGATCGTCGAGCGCATCCGCGGTGCGTTGTCCCCCGTTGCGTGGGTTGTCCGGCGTGTCGGGCCGGGTGAACGCTCGGATGCCGGTGAGCAGCCGTTCGGCCTCGAGCCCCCACACCTGACCGGAGAACCGCACCGAACCGTCCGGATCCTGACGGAACGATGCTCGCCGGGTCTCACGGTTGCGCTCTGCCTGCTTCTCGGGCTCCTGCGGGTCGAGCTCGGCGATGCGGCGGCGTGCCCAGCGACCCAACGCGACGGCGTCCTGGGTCGCGGCCGCGTCGAGCAGCTCGGCGACCAGCGCGTCTCGACCCGGGTGGTCCTGGAACTGGCCGGACGCATCGGCGATGACCTGTGCCTGCTCGGGCCGGATCCGACCCTCACGCAGGGCCGCGGCGACCTCTTCGGGCACCTCGGCCAACGACTTGGTCTGGCGGTGGACCCGGGCCGCCTCCGGCCCCGACATGCCCAGCTGCTCCACGAGCTGCTCGCGCATCTCACGGTCCTGAGCACGCTCGGAGATCGCGGGCCGCCCTGCCGCCGCCCGCGCCGCCGCACGTCGCTCGCGGACCGCCATGAGCAAGCGCCCCCGCAGAACCTCGAGTTGGTCCATGCCGGACTGCAGATCCTGCAGCGTTCCCGACAGCGCACGGTCGTCGAGTTCATCGAGCCGCTGCTCCCACATGGCGTCGATCGTCAGCCCGAGCGACCCGTACGGCTCCACGCCGGGCTCGGCCCGGCCTGGCTGCCTCGCCGCGTCACCCGAGGGCTGGTAGGCGCCCCCGGCCTCGCGGACGGTGGTGGGAGCGGAAGCGATCGGCACGAGCATCCTCGGAAGGGTCCAGCAACGTCGAGGCAGCAGCATCCTTGCGTGGGGCCAAGTGTGCCAATCTCGACGATCGCGGCAACCCTGAGCCGCCAGAGGCTGTGGACAGCCTTCGCCATCCGTCACGGCACCTCTGGGTCAACGCCTGCACCGCCCGCGCTGCCTGCCCTCGACCTGGCGATCTACCCTGGGGGCATGGAGCCTTCTCCCGACGTACCCTCCCACGACGCACTCTCCCAGCTCGCGACCGCCCTCGCCGAACGCGCGGAGGTGATCACGGCCTACGCCTTCGGCTCTGCCGTCGACGGCTCCCCCAGCCCCCGAGACCTCGACGTCGCCGTGACCCTCGCAGACGAGGAAGCGGACCGCCTCGCAACGCTGCTGCACCTGCAGGTGGATCTCGAGCGCGAGGTGGGCTTCCCCATCGACCTCCACGAACTCGAGGGGCTCCCGGTCGACCTGCAGTTCCGGATCTGGCAGACCGGCCGACTCATGATCGACCGCGATCCGCCCCGGCGCGTCCGCACCGAGATCGAGATCATCCACGCCTACCACGACCTCGCCCCCTATCTCGAGCGGCTGAGGGCGGCGACCCGACGGCGACTCATCGCCGGAGCCGGCCATGGTTGACCGGGATCGGGTCGGTGAGCTGCTGGTCGCGGCCGAGGCCTACCTCGACGACGTGCGGCGCTTCGCTGCCGAGGTGGGCCGCGAGGGCTTCCTCGCCGAGCGGGGCGAGCAGTACCGGATCGAGTTCCCCTTGCAACAGACCATCCAGATCGCCATCGATCTGGCTGCCCATCTCCTGGCGGACACCCCCGGCCACCGTCCCGGCACCCTCGCAGGACTGTTCGACGCACTCGGTGAGCGGGGCATGCTCACCCCCGAGCTGGCGAGCCAGCTGGCGGCGATGGCGCGCTTCCGCAACCTGCTGGTGCACTGGTACGCCGAACTCGACCCTGTTCGCGTCTGGGACCTCGTCACGACCAACCTGAACGACGTCGACGCGTTCCTCGCCGTGGCGGCTGCCGAACTCGAGACGTGAACCCGTCCCCACTCAGGATGGACGGCGGGCCACCAGCATCAACTCGTAGTCGTCGACGGTGGCCGGCTCCCGACGCCAGTCACCGGCCCCGCCGGCCCACACGTGGTCGACCTCGAACCCGACCGCCTCGGCCAGGGTGCGCAGAGCGTCGGGCAGGTGGTAGTGCTCCCGCAGACTCAGGCTGCTGCCCCCCTCGCCCGGGTAGGAGGAAGTCTCGGTGAGCGTCATCAGGTCCAATTCGCCGGCCACCTCCCCACGCTGCCAGTCACGCAGCAGCCGTGCGGCGTTCAGCCCCGTGAGCACCAGCCGGCCCCCAGGTCGCAGCACGCGCCAGATGGATTCCAGCACCGCACGGTCGTGGGCCAGCGGCTCGGCGTCGTCGGCGACCAGGCAGAACGCGCCCTCGCAAAGGCAGATCGCGGCGTCGAACGGGGCCATCGGCGGCAGCGAGCGCGCATCCGCCTCGAGCAGTTCCACCTCGACGCCGGCACGGTGGGCACGCTCCTGGGCTCCGGCGAGCATCTGCGGGGAGAGGTCCACCCCGGTGACCTGCAGACCGATCGCCGCCAGCGGCACGCTGTGCCGACCCGTCCCGCACCCGACATCGAGCAGCCGCTGTCCGGGCTCGAAGCTCAGCACGTCACGCAGCAGGGCGATCTCGGCGTCGGTCGCCCGCGTGAACGACTCGTCGTCGTAGGTGTCGGCTGCTCCCGCGAAGTACCGCTCCCACCCGGAGCGCACGGGTGTGTCTGCCATGCTGCGTCTACCTGGCCGGGTCCCGGTCACGCTAGCCGCAGGCGGTGTCCACCTCACCGTCGGTTGGACCACTCACCGCGCACAGGTGTCGTTGGACGCCAGGGGCTGGTCGAGGGCGATGCCGAGCCGCCGCCACCAGCGCGGCCCGGTCACCTCGAGGCGCAGCGAGGTGGCCGTCCGCGCCAACGCCGGCGCAAGCAGCACCTCGAGATCGTCGTGGGTGGCGTGCAGGTAGCGGGTCAGATCCTTGCCGTTCAGGTGGGTGTCGATCGCGACCTCGGCCGCCTTGCCGCACCCGACCGGCTGGATCAGGTCGACCGCGACCCGCCCACCGGTGCGACGGACCCGCTCGGCGGCCTCGGCGGTGATGTCGATCTGCACGGCGGCTCCTCGGCTCCGATGATGGTGGCGGGTCGAGTTCAGACAGGACCACCCGCACCCACAGGCAACGCTCGGATCGGCCGCAGTCTTCCCACCCGTGCCAAGGCCTGCCCTCAGGCGCGCATCGACGAGCGTTGCGGCTCGGGCTCGGCGCCTTGCGTCAGAGCTCCGGGTTGACCACGGCCACCGGTGGGGTGCAGGAGGTGACGAGCAGGGCGATGTCGCGGTCCGTGGATACGACCGTCGCTGGTCGAGGGATGCATCCGCTGGCCGTGCCTGGAGGGCCCCGACGAGACACACCGTCGGGACGTGCGCTGCTCCGCCCGCCTGTCGGGTGGCCTCGAGAAGGGCCAGAATGCCCGGATGCTTGTCGCTCCAGCGGGTCAGTTCGTTGGCGTCGAGGACCACATCGGTCATCTCAGCCCGAGCTTGGCCGACAACCTCGCCGTCCACGTCACGCTGCCCCGGATCGACCCCGCCGGAGTTGAGCCAGTCGCCGCCGGTCGCGGACACCAACCTGCGCAGCGGCGCGACCACGGAGGCCACCTCCGGAGGCGGGTCGGTCGGCTGCAGCAGCCGAGTCTCCCACCGGGCGATCAGCTGCCGCCGACGGGGCGATCGGCGCTGCTCGATCCACCGCACCGTCCGCGTGGTCGTGACCAGAGACCACCAGTCCTGCGCACCGGGATGCTCCGGCACCTGCTCGCCGAGCGCCGCCAC
>SLLJ01000013.1 GCA_007134165.1 Nitriliruptoraceae bacterium
CAGGCGCTTCCGCGGAAGCGCTTCGGAGCGCCCCACGCACCCCCCCGTGCACCAACCACACACCAGGCGCTCCCCCGCGGAAGCGGCCAGCAGCACCAAACGCCCAAGACGGCCGCCCAACGCACTCCGCCCGCTCCCGCGGAAGCGACCGACCCTACCCCAGAGCAGCATCCAGCGTGCCGGCCCGGCGCCACCCACCTGGCGGCTCGAGAACCAGAGGAACTGCTCGGAGCCGAGGTGGACGCCGGGGTCCGGACCGGTAGGGTGCCCGGCGACCGGACGCGGGAGGTTCGGGATGCGACGGATCTCGGGACCGTGGGACGAGGCGACCATGGTGCGCTGGCTGACCGGCGCCCGCATCCCGGTGCGTCTGGCGGTGACCACCACCCGCGGACCACTGGTGGTGTCGCTGTGGTACCGCTACGAAGAGGGGCAGGTGTGGTGCGCCACCCGGGCCGGCGCGGCGGTGGTCACCCACATCCAACGGGATCCACGCGTCGGGCTCGAGGTCGCGCCCGACCTGCCGCCCTACCGTGG
This sequence comes from Nitriliruptoraceae bacterium, assembly GCA_007134165.1. Lineage (GTDB taxonomy): Bacteria > Actinomycetota > Nitriliruptoria > Nitriliruptorales > Nitriliruptoraceae > SKJO01. The sequence continues at coordinate 538 of SLLJ01000013.1, forward strand.
AGTGCGCGGCACCGCTCGGGCCACCGTCGTGCCCGAACGGGGCGTCGAGGTGCTCGAGGCGCTGCTCGCGCGCTACCTCGACAGGTCCAACGAACCGCTCGCCACCTGGCTGCGCGACCGCTCCGACGACGAGGTGGCGATCCGGCTCGACGACCTGACGTTGAGCAGCTGGGACTTCTCGGCACGGATGGTCGCCCAGCCCGGCCCGGTCCTGCCGACCATCTGAGCCGATGCGCAGAGTCGAAGACTGGGGTGTCACCGTCGCGGAGCCCGGCATGCCCTCACCGTTGGTCGACGTCGAGAGCTGGGAACCCGACACCGTCGTGGTCGGCGTCACCGGCCCCACGGCCACCCTGGCCACCCACGGCGACGTCGACCTCCCTCTGCCGTTTGCCTCGGTGACCAAGCCGCTGACCGCCACCGCGGTTCTGCTCGCCGCGCAGGAAGGGCTGCTGCACCTCGACGAGCCGGCCGGCCCGCCCGAAGCCCATCCGGGAGTGACGGTGCGCCACCTGCTCGCCCATGCCTCGGGGCTGCCACCGGCCCGCGGTGGCCCCGTGTCCCTCCCCGAACGACGACGCACCTACTCCGACTGGGGCTACGAGGTGCTCGGCGAACTCGTCGCTGTGCGGACCGGACGTCCCTTCGCCGACCACCTCGACCTCGTGGTGCTCCGCCCGCTCGGGATGCACGCCACCCAGCTGGTCGGCCCGGCCGGATCCGGTGCGGTGGGCACCGTGCACGACCTGCTTCGCTTCGCGCGGGAGCTGCTGGCCCCTCAGCTGCTGGACCAAGCGCTGCTGGACGCCGCCACGAGGGTCGCCTTTCCGGGGCTCGAGGGTGTGCTGCCCGGCTTCGGGCGCCACTGCCCCAACGACTGGGGCCTGGGCGTCGAGCGCAAGGGCACCAAGCGCCCGCACTGGACCGGCGAGCTGCTCTCGCCGCAGACCTTCGGCCACATCGGTAGCTCCGGCGCGTTCCTGTGGGTCGACCCGACCCTCGAGTTGGCCTGCGTGGAGCTCGCCGACCGGCCGTTCGGCCCCTGGGCCACCGAGGTCTGGCCCGGCTTCAGCGACGCGGTCGTCACAGCGTTCGCTCCCGATGCGACCTCGGTCGCCTGAACCGGAGGACGACGTGCGCGTACTCATCGCCGGCTGCGGCGACCTGGGGACCGAGACCGGTCTGCGGCTGGCCGCCGCCGGCCACTCGGTGGTCGGCATCCGTCGCAACCCGACGCGGCTGCCGGCCCCGCTGATCGGGGTGCGGGGCGACCTCGCAGCGGGCCACCTCGACGAACTGCCCGACGACGTCGAGGTGGTGATCTACTCCGCCGCAGCCGACGAGCGCACCGAAACGGCCTACCTGGGTGCGTACGTCGACGGACCCCGGCACGTACTCGACGCCCTGGCCCGCGTGCGTGCCCGGCCACGACGTCTGTTGCTGGTGTCCTCCACCGCCGTCTACGGGATCACCGACGGCTCCTGGGTCGACGAGGACACCCCGGCGCGTCCGGCCACCGTCACCGGGGAGATCCTGCTCGAAGCGGAGATGGCCGTGCTCGAGCGCGGACCCGATCCGGGCGCGGTACGCCTGTCGGGGATCTACGGCCCGGGTCGTACCCGGCTCGTCGATCAGCTCCGCGCAGGACGGGCGGTGGCCCCCGACCCCCCGGTGTACGCCAACCGGATCCACCGCGACGATGCGGCGGCCGCGCTCACGCACCTGGCCACCCGCCGCGAGCCGCCGCAGCCCTGCTACCTCGGCGTCGACGACGCGCCGGTCGACCGGGGGGAAGTGCTGCGCTTCCTCGCCGACGAGCTCGGGCTACCCGAACCCCCGACCGGCCCCGATCGACGCACCCGCGGCGGGAACAAGCGCTGCCGCAACGACCGGCTGATGGCCACCGGCTTCACGCTGACCTACCCGACCTACCGTGAGGGATACCGGGCGATGCTCGCCGGCGGCGGGGTCCGCCACCCGTGACGATCCCGGGCGCGGCGTCGCGGTAGCCTCCCCTCGGCTGGTTGGCGCGTGCCCGTCCGGGGCCGAGCCCGGCGCAAAGGACGACCACGGTGGACCTGCAACTCGTCCAGGCCCTGGACGCAACCCGGCAGCTCGCGGCGACCCGTGACGAGCGCTGGCGGGAGCTCGGCGCGCAGGCCCAGCGGCTGCTCGACCGGCTCGGCACCGGCGCCGGCGATCCGCTGGACAGCCCGCTCGGCCACCAGCGACTCAAGCGGCGGGTGCTCCCCACCGAGGCCACGAACCGGGCGCTGGGGGCGATGATGGCCGTGGCCGACCGTGACACCGACGAGCAGCTCGAGCTGGCCGGCGACGCGTTGCGCGAGCTCGAGCAGGCGCTGGCCGGCCGTCCCAAGCGCCGCTGGCGGCACCGCAAGGAGGTCATCGGTCGGCTCGGCGCGGCCTGAGGGCCTGGACCTCCCCGGTCTGCACCTGCCACAGCGCCGCGTAGCGTCCGTCGACGGCGATCAGCTCGTCGTGGGTCCCGGCCTCGACGACCTGCCCGGCCTCGAGCACGTGGATGCGATCGGCATGGCGCACCGTGGACAGCCGGTGAGCGATCACGACGGTGGTGCGCGTGTGGGTGACTCGGGCCAGCGACCGCTGGATCGCCGCCTCGGTGTCGTTGCCCACCGCCGAGGTGGCCTCGTCGAGCACCAGCACGGCCCGGTCGGCGAGTATGGCCCGGGCGATCGACAGCCGCTGGCGCTGACCGCCGGAGAGCTTCTGACCCCGTTCGCCCACCGTGGTGTCATAGCCGTCGGGCATCGCCGCGACGAAGTCGTGGGCCTCGGCGATGCGGGCGGCGCGCTCCATCTCGGCGTCGGTGGCTTTGGGTCGGCCGCAAACCAGGTTCTCGCGCACGGTGCCGTGGAACAAGAACACGTCCTGGCTGACCAGCGCGCAGGCTGCCCGCAGGTCCGCGGCGATCAACTCACGCACATCATGGCCGTCGAGGCACACCCGCCCGCCAGTGACGTCCTCGAGGCGCAGCAGCAGCTTGACCACGGTGGACTTGCCCGCCCCAGTGGAGCCTACGATCGCGTGGGTCTCACCGGCCGGCACGTGCAGGTCGACCCCGCGCAGGACCTCGTCGCCGGTGCGGTAGCCGAACCGGACCGCATCGAAGTGGACCTCACCACGCGGAGCAGGCAGCGCGCGGGTGCCGTCGACCAGCGTGATCGGCTCGGCCAGCAGGTCCAGAATCCGCCGGGTGGAGGCCATCGCCCGCTGGTAGAGATCGAAGGTCTCCCCCAGCCGGGTCAGGGGCCACAGCAGCCGCTGCACGATGAACACCATCACGCTGTAGGCGCCGACCTCGAGCCGGCCGTCGATGGCCTGCAACCCACCGAGCACGAGGATCGCGGTGAAGCCGACCAGGATCGCCAGGCGCACCAACGGCACGAACGCGCTGGACAGTCGGATCGCCGCCCGGTTGGCCTGGCGGTAGTCCTCGGACGCCGACCGGACGCGTTCGAGCTCGCGATCCTCGGCAACGAATGCCTTGATGGTCGCGATGCCGGCCAGGTCGTTGGCGAGCGTGGCGTTGAGATCCGCAACCCGCTCGCGCACGGTGGCGTAGCGCGGAGCCAGCCGACGTTGGAAACGCAGCGTCACGTACAGCACGACCGGGACCGGCAGGAACGCGAACACACCAACGACCGGGGAGAGCACCAGGTAGGTGGCCCCGATCAGCACCACCGAGGTGGCGACGTGCATGAGTTCCATCGCCCGTTGCATGTTGTGGGAGCGTTTGTCTCGTTCCTACGTTCATGCAGCCTCCCGTTGCTGGGGGGCGGTCCCAGTCTGACCAGACGGAGGTCTGTGCTGGGTTGACGTTTCGACGCCTCCA
>SLLJ01000088.1 GCA_007134165.1 Nitriliruptoraceae bacterium
CGACCTCGGTGAGATCCTCGGCCGAGGTCGGCTTGGTGAGGTAGCTGTTGGCGTGCAGGTCGTAGCTGCGCGTGACGTCGGTCTGCGCCGCCGACGAGGTCAGCATGATCACCGGGATGCGACGCAGCTGCGGCGCCTGCTTGAGCTCGGCGAGCACCTCGTGCCCGTCGAGACCGGGCAGACCGAGGTCGAGCAGCACCAGGTCCGGGGTGCTGGCCCCGGTCTGCAGGAGCTCGAGGGCCGTCTCCCCGTCCGCAACGTGCTCGACCCGGATCGGGACCGCGCCCGCCTGCAGGGCCCCCCGGATCAGCCGTGCCTCGGACGGCGTGTCCTCGACCAGCAGCACGTGCATCGCACGTCCACGCCGAGCGGCGACCTTCGGCGTCGAGGGGGCGGGCTGTGGTCCACCACTGAACCCGGCGACGAGCTCGGCGGCGGGACGCCCCCTGAGGACGTCGAGGTGCAACTGTTCGGTCGCGCGGCTCGGGTCGGTGCCGAGCTGCTCGGCCAGCGCCTCCCGGCAGCGTTCGTAGGCGCGCAGCGCCGCCGCGCCGACCCCGGCCAGGTGGTGGCCCACCATCGCCAGCCGGTGGGCACGTTCGTCGAGTGGGTCGGTGTGCAGGACCCGCTCGGCGTGCCGCAGGGCTGCGGCGTGGTCGTGGTCGAGCAGCGCGGCCGTCCCGGCCGCCACCGCGACGTCGAGCACCCGCCGCTGGTAGTGCTCCCGGGTCTCGAGCAGCCACGGCGCGTAGGGCTCGTCGGCAAGGACCTCGCCGCCGACCAGGTGCAGGGCATCCTCCAGCAGCTCGCGCTGCGCAGCGCCACGCTCCAGTTGCGCGCTGCGCGCCACCAGAGCGTCGAAGCGGTCGAGGTCGACCAGCAGCTCGGAGCGCACCAGGCGGTAGGCCTCGGGTTCGGTGACCAGCAGGTGGCGGTGGCCGGCCAGCGTGCGGCGCAGGACGGAGGCGTAGGTGTCGAGGGTGCCGGGCACGTTGCGGGGCGGATCACGGTCCCACAGCAGCTCGGCGAGCCGCTCGCGGGGGATCGGGTGGCCGTCGGCGAGCAGCAGGATCTCGAGCAGCACCTTGGGCTTGCGGCCGCCGAGGTCGGTGGGTCCGAGCCGGCGGCCGTCGAACTCGAGGTGCAGGGGCCCGAAGGCCTGCACGATCGGCGGGGACATCGCGGAGCCTCCTCGCCCTAGCCGGGATCGAGTACCTCGGATGACACGGTAGGGCTCCGGGACCGGGGCCGGTGCTGGCGCTCAGGGCGGGTCGCGGCCGCTGAGCTGCTCGGTGGCCTCGACGAGCCGGGTGTAGGCGGCCAGGTCGAGGTCGGGACGCAGCTGCCGGATCGTCGCGATCACCTGCTCGAAGACCTCGGCCTCCACCTGGCAGCGTGCGCAGCTCTCGAGGTGGGCGGCGACCAGCTCGGCACGCCGTGGTTCGACCTCGCCATCCAGGAAGGCCTGCAGGGTGCGTCGTACCTGGCGGCAGCCCAGCCGCCGGTGGTCGTTGCCGTCTGTGGTCCTGCCCACGATCCACCTCCCGGGTCGCCGTTGCCGGTGGCTGGCGTGTTGCCGATGAGCGGGGAACCAGCCCCCACCGTCGGGCATTCCCTGACTCTGGCCCGATCGTGGCGACGGAATGGCGGTGGCCGGCTCTCGGTTGCCTCGGACATGGCCGCCGACGAAACCTCCCAGCCCTCCGAGCCTGCCTCCGCTGGTGAGCTCAGCCGTGACCGGCGCTTCCGCGAGCAGGTGCTCAGCGAGCTGCCGGTGCTGCTGCGCGTGGCGCGACGGCTGACGGGTGACGCGGTCGACGCCGAGGATCTCGTGCAGGACACCCTGGTCCGGGCCCTGCGCGCCTTCGACCGTTTCGATGGCCGCTACCCGCGTGCGTGGCTGCTGACCATCCTGCGCAACACCCACCGCAACCACGTGCGCAAGCTGCGTCCCGATCTGATGGACGACGAGGTGGCCGGGCGGCTGCCGGGCCGCGGGGCCAGCGGGCAGATCGACGGGGTCGCCGACACGGCCCTGCACGATGACCTGGATCCGGTCGTGCGGGCGGCGCTGGGCTCGCTGTCGGAGAAGCATCGAGCGGTGATCGCGCTGGTCGATCTCGACGGCTTGACCTACCAGGAGGCGGCGGGACTGCTCGGGGTGCCGGTCGGTACGGTCATGAGCCGGCTGCACCGGGCCCGCGCCAGGGTGCGTGGCCACCTCGAGGCTGCGGGCATCACCGGCGTGCAGCACTGAGCCGGGACCAAGGGCTCGTCCGGTGGGTGCCCCCGGCCCTTCCGGTCGGTGGCCGGTGCGGGCAGCATCGATGGCCGACCTGCCGGAAGGCTGCGACGTCCTCAAGCCACTGCTGTCGATGCTGGTGGGCTTCGTGCTGGGCCCCGCCACGCTGTACCTCGGGATGACGTCCGGGCTGCCCTCCGGCCTGGTGATGGTGCTGTTCGTGTTGGCGCTTGGCGGGCCGATCGCCGTCGGCCGGTGGTTGGACCACACCGATTGGCTGCGACTGCTGCCGCGGGAGCGGCGCGTTCGCTTCACGGTCCTGCTGCCCGCCATCGTCGTCGCGACCGGGTTGGTCGCCGGTTCGCTCGACCACCTCGCCACGCGCGACCGAGCCTTCGTGATCACCGAGATGCAGGTGCGGATGCAGGTCGAACCGGGTGGCGGTGCGGTCATCGAGGAGGAACTGACCGTGGAGTTCCGCCGCTCGCGTCGGGGCATCATCCGGGAGTTGCCGCCCGAGATCCCCGACGCTTGGTCGGTGGCGCTGCCCCGCCGCGACGTGGCCGACTCCTACGACGAGGACGGCAACCCGCGCAGCATCGTCGAGCTGGCCGAGCAGGACCGCGCCGCTCGGCCGGCACACGTGCGGGACTACGAGGTGCTCTCGGCCACCCTCAACAGCGGGAGCGTGCCGGTGTCGGAGTCCCGGCGGCGGGACGGCGGGCTGGAGTTGCGCATCGGGGATGCGAACCGGCAGCTCGAACGGGGGACCTACCGCTACCTGCTGCGCTACCGGGCACCGAGCTGGACCTTCGTGACCGGCCCCTCTGCCGAGCAGGCCGAGACCCGGATCAACGTGCCGGGCTACTCCTGGGCGAGCCGGATCGACGAGGTCGACGTGACGGTGTCGCTGCCGGGCGAGGTCGACGCGGCCCGCTGCGTGCAGGGGTCGCTGGGCGCCACAAGACCCTGCGACGGAGAGGTGCAGATCTCGGGGACCGAGGTGCAGGCGGTGCTCGGTCCCTTCCCCGACCACACCGGGGCGACCCTGTCGCTGCACCATCCGGTGGCGGCCTTCGACCAACCCCCGCCCGAGGCCAACGTGCCGGCGCTGGACGACGGGGGCTGGCGCACCACGCTGCCGCGACCGGTGACCGGCCTGCTGCTGGCTGCCCTGCTGGTGCTACCCACGGTCGGGCTGGTACTCGTCGACGTCCGGGCGTCGACGGGGAGTTGGCGGCCGTCCCCCGCGCCAGCCCGGCCGAGCGCCCTGCCGATGCCGCCCGGTGACCTCGATCCCGTCGAGGTCGCAGGGCTGCGACAACGACGCGTGGCCTCGGACCTGCTGTTGGCCGAGTTGATCCGCGCCGAGCAGCGGGGACTCATCCAGGTCCACCTCGACGGTGAGGAGGCGCGGATCACGACCAAGGGGTGGTCCGAGGTCCAGCAGGATCCGGTGCTGGCCGGCCTGCTGCCGCTGACCCTGGGCAGCTACGACCGCGAGACCGCCGCGCGCATCCACCAGGCCGGTCGGCAGCTGACCGCCCGGGCCCGTGACGTCCTCGCGTCCCGCGGCCTGCTGCGCGGAACGCGTCGGATCCCCGCCCTGGTGCGCGCCGTGGTCGCCGCCGTGGTCGTCGCGGGCGGCCTGTGGCTGACGAACGCCGTGATCGAGGTCACCCGACTGTCGGCCCTCGCCGGCTACGGCGTGCTGCTGGTGTTCATGCTGGCCGTGTTCGCTGCGGCGGCGCTGTGGTGGGGGCGCCGGCCATCGGTCACTCCTGAGGGCCGCGAATTGCTCGCGCAGGCCGAGGCCTTCGACCACTTCATCGCGACCGTCGAAGAGGAGCAACTGCAGTGGGCCGCAGAGCAACCGGAGATCGATACCCGGCACCCGGCGCTCGCGTTGCTGCCCTACGCGATCGCGCTGGGTCGTTCCGACGTCTGGTGGCAGCGCTTCGGCGGCACGCTGCGCACGCAGGCGCCGGACGACTGGGCGATGAGCGTCGCACAGCCCGGGTTGCTGCGCGACCTGACCCGGATCACGACCCAGCTACCGTCCTCGGGCACCGCTGACCCCGGCATGTTCACCGGACCGTCGTCGCTGGATGGCCCCGGCGGTGGCGGTGGTGGCGGGGGTAGTGGCGGGGGAGGGGGC
>SLLJ01000186.1 GCA_007134165.1 Nitriliruptoraceae bacterium
CTCGACGATGTACGCACGATCGAGGAGCTCACGGGCGTGGGCTTCTCGCAGCTCTACCACCGCCACCTCGCCCCGCAGGTGCACGCCGCCGCCCAGCTGCTGCTCGACGCCAGAGACGCGGGCCTGCAGCTCGACCGGACACGGTTGCTCACCGAATGGGACCTGACGACCTCCCCGTCCGAGCTGTTCGCCCTCTACGGCGAGGAGTCGGAGCTGAGCCTCGGTGAGTGAGCGCTTCTTCCCGAAGCCGCGTCGGTACTTCGCCCCGCTCAGCCAAGACCGACCCCTGTTTCAGGGCGACATCTTCCGTGGCGTGTTCGGCGCGTGGTGGCGGCATCCGGCGGCCGTGCGTGCCGCGCTGTCCGGAAAGCCGGCACCGCAGACTCCGCAGTTCCCGACACTGGACGAGCTGCGCAGCCACGTGCTGGTGCGCGGCAAGGGCTACGGAATGCTGCTGCCCCAGCCCTGCGAGTTCTCCGAGGGCGAGAAGGGCGCCTCCCACCCGTTTCGGATCGTGGCGCCGTTGTTCCCCCTCGACCGTCCCGCCGACGTCGATCACGACCGGGTCCGCCGAGGGCTGATCGGTCACACGATCTGGGTTCCCCGCTGGACCGAGCACGGCCCGCAGGACTACTACGTGGACTTGCGCTGGATGACGAGTGTGGACGCGGCCTCCGTCCGGAGGGAAGGCCGGGTAGCGGCGCTGTCGCGCGCCGCCTGGTTGTCACTCGTCGACCGTCTCTCGCGCTACTTCGTCGGGGTACCCCTCGACGCCAGCGCCTTCGCCCTGCAGCAGGCTGCCCTGCACCCCGACGCCGACGATCGCGCTCAGTCCGCCGGGACGTAGATCAGCCGGGCGGCGGCCAGCGGGATCACCGCGCGCTGCGTGCCGGAGGTCAGCACCACGTCGTCGCCTTCGGCGTGGACCTCGACCTCAGCGCCGGCCCACATCTCGCCGTCGTGCAGCGCGGCGATGACCTCGGCGTCGGACTGCAGCGACTCGGAGATCGAGTGCAGCCGTACCCGTCCCGGCAGGGCGCTGGCCAGCGGCACGATCGCGGTGTCGTCCTGCCCGCCGCCGGGGATCGGGTTGCCGTACGGGCTGGTGCCCGGATGCTCGAGCAGCACGTCGAGTTTGTCGGCCACCCGGTCGGAGATGACGTGCTCCCAGCGGCAGGCTTCGTCGTGCACCAGTTCGGGCTCGAGGCCGATCACGTCGCTGAGCAGGCGCTCCGCCAGCCGGTGCTTGCGCATCACATGGGTGGCCCACTCCCGGCCCGCCTCGGTGAGCCCGACCCGACGGTCCTCCCCGAGGTGCACCAGCCCCTGGGCCTCGAGCCGGGCAACCCCCTCCGACACCGACGGGGCGGACAGGCCGAGCCGCTCCGAGAGCCGCGCCCGCAGCGGCGGGATGCCCTCCTCCTCGAGTTCGAGGACGGTGCGCAGGTACATCTCGGTGGAGTCGATCAGCTCGTGCGCCACGCGGTCTCAGTCCTCGTCGCTACTCGCATGTCCCTCGCTGGAGTCGCCACCACCGGCCAGCTCCACCGGCGGCACGTCGGGCGCGTTGGGTGAGTCGACCGCCCGGAAGGCGACCGTGTCCGCCTCGCGATCGACGTCGGCGACGACCAGCTGCCCGGCGGTGAACTCCCCGTACAGGATCCGCTCGGAGAGCTTGTCCTCGACCTCGCGCTGGATGGTGCGGCGCAGCGGGCGGGCGCCGAGCTGCGGGTCGTAGCCCTTCTCGGCCAGCCACGTCTTGAGCGCGTCGGTGAGCTCGAGGTCGAGCTGCTTGGAGCGCATCTGGCGCTGCACCCGGGTGATCATCAGGTCGACGATCGACTTGACCTCCTCGCGGGTCAACGGGTGGAAGACGATGGTGTCGTCGATGCGGTTGAGGAACTCCGGACGGAAGTGCTTCTTGAGCTCCTCGTCGACCTGCTTCTTCATCCGCTCGTACATCGAGTCGTCGTCCTCGCGCACGAACCCGACCGACGGGGCGGTGAGGTTCTTGGTGCCGAGGTTGGAGGTCATGATCAGGATCGTGTTCTTGAAGTCGACGGTGCGGCCCTGCGCGTCGGTGAGCCGGCCGTCCTCCAAGATCTGCAGCAAGGTGTTGAACACGTCGGGGTGCGCCTTCTCGACCTCGTCGAACAGCACCACCGAGAAGGGCTTGCGCCGCACCTGCTCGGTGAGCTGCCCCCCCTCGTCGTAGCCCACGTAGCCGGGTGGCGAGCCGATCAGCCGGCTGACGGTGTGCTTCTCCATGTACTCGGACATGTCGAGGTGGATCAGCGCGTCCTCGTTGCCGAACAGGTACTCCGCCAGCGTCTTGGCCAGCTCGGTCTTGCCGACCCCGGACGGCCCGAGGAAGATGAAGGAACCGGCCGGACGCTTGGGGTCCTTGAGCCCGGCGCGAGTGCGGCGGATCGCCTTGGACACCGCCGAGATCGACTGCTCCTGGCCGATGACCCGCTTGTGCAGCTCGTCCTCCATGTGCAGCAGCTTCTCGGTCTCCTCCTGGGTGAGCTTGAGCACCGGGATACCCGTCCAGTTGGAGAGGACCTCGGCGATGACCTCCTCGTCGACGGTCAGCACCTTGTCCAGTCCTTCGGAGCGCCACTCGTCCTCGCGCATCCGACGGCGGTCGATGAGCTTCTTCTCCTCGTCGCGCAGGGATGCGGCGCGCTCGAAGTCCTGCCCGTCGATGGCGTCTTCCTTGGCCTTGCGGGCCCGTTCGATCTCGCCGTCGAGGTCCTGCAGGTCCGGCGGGGTGGTCATCGAGCGGATACGCAGCCGCGAGCCGGCCTCGTCGATGAGGTCGATCGCCTTGTCGGGCAGGTAGCGGTCCGAGATGTAGCGATCCGCGAGTTCGGCCGCGGCGACCAGCGCGTCGTCGGTGATGGTGACCCGGTGGTGGGCCTCGTAGCGGTCGCGTAGACCCTTGAGGATCTCGATGGTGTGCTCCATCGAGGGTTCCTCGACCTTGACCGGCTGGAACCGGCGCTCGAGCGCCGCGTCCTTCTCGAGGTGCTTGCGGTACTCGTCGAGCGTGGTCGCGCCCACCGTCTGGATCTCGCCGCGCGCGAGCATGGGCTTGAGGATCGAGGCGGCATCGATCGCGCCCTCGGCCGCACCGGCACCGACCAGCGTGTGGATCTCGTCGATGAACAGCACGATGTCGCCGCGGGTGGTGATCTCCTTGAGCACCTTCTTGAGCCGCTCCTCGAAGTCCCCGCGGTAGCGCGAGCCGGCCACCAACGCGCCGAGGTCCAGGGTGTAGAGGTGCTTGTCGCGCAGCGTCTCGGGAATGTCGCCGGACACGATGCGCTGAGCGAGCCCTTCGACGATGGCGGTCTTGCCCACGCCCGGCTCACCGATCAGCACCGGGTTGTTCTTGGTGCGCCGGGACAGCACCTGCATGACCCGTTCGATCTCGCGGTAGCGGCCGATGACCGGGTCGAGGTCGGCGTCGCGGGCCGCCTGGGTCAGGTTGGTGCCGAACTGGTCGAGAATCGTGGATCCCTCGCGCGGACCCGACGAGGAGCCCTCGCCGACTCCGGCGCCGGCCTTGCCCGGTTCTCCGCCCTGGTAGCCCGACAGCAGCTGGATGACCTGCTGGCGGACCCGGTTGAGGTCCGCGCCGAGCTTCTGCAGCACCTGGGCGGCCACCCCTTCACCCTCGCGGATCAGTCCGAGCAGGATGTGCTCGGTCCCGATGTAGTTGTGGCCGAGCTGCAGCGCCTCGCGCAGCGAGAGCTCCAGCACCTTCTTGGCGCGCGGGGTGAACGGGATGTGCCCGGCCGGCGAGGTCTGGCCGCGACCGATGATGTCGGTGACCTGGTTGCGCACCGCATCGAGCGAGATGCTCATCGACTCGAGAGCTTTGGCGGCAACACCTTCGCCCTCGTGGATCAGCCCGAGCAGGATGTGCTCGGTACCGATGTAGTTGTGGTTGAGCATCCTCGCCTCTTCCTGGGCGAGGACGACGACCCGGCGGGCACGGTCGGTGAAGCGCTCGAACATCAGGCGGTCTTTCCGGCGAGGGACACGATCGTAACCGATCTGGACGCGGCGTCCTCCCGTGGTTCGACGCCCGCGCGACCCTCGGTTGGTATCGCGGTTCAGGCGCGCCAGATCGCCTCGGGCTCGACCCGGCCCGCCTCGAGGTGGTCGAGTGCCGCGGTGAGGTCTTCGGTGGTCAAGGTCAGCTGCTCGGGCGGAAGACACATGCGCCGGGCGTGCAGCCGGGCGACCAGCTCGGTGAACGGGTCCCAGAACCCGTGCGGGCCGTACAGCGCGATCGGCTTGGCGTGCACGCCCAACTGCTTGAGGGTGATCGCCTCGAGCAGTTCGTCGAGGGTGCCAAGCCCCCCGGGCAGGGCCA
>SLLJ01000074.1 GCA_007134165.1 Nitriliruptoraceae bacterium
CCCGTGCGAGCGTGCCTCAGCTCGCGGTGCTCCCGCCGACTGCACCCGGTCGGCGTTGCCGGTAGGGCAGCCGGATCATCGTCCATAGCGAGGCACCTGCACGGGTCCGTACCGACCAAAAGGTGCCGCGACGGTGGCGTTCTTCACGGACTACCTCGCCGATCCCTCGACCCAGCGTGCGCTGATCGAGCAGACGCTCGAGCACGTCTACCTCACCGCCATCCCGGTGATCGTGGCCGTGGTGATCGGCCTCTCGCTGGGCATCGTGGCCCACCGGGTGCCCCAGGTACGCAACTCCATCCTTGGCACCGTGTCGATCTTCCTGACGATCCCCTCGCTGGCGCTGTTCGCGATCCTGATCCCGATCGTCGGGATCGGCGCGACCCCGGCGATCATCGCGCTGACGATGTACGCGCTCCTTCCGATCGTGCGCAACACCGTGTCCGGGCTGTACTCGGTGGACAACGCGGTGGTCGAGTCCGCCAAGGGCATGGGCATGGGCGCGGTCAAACAGTTGGTGAAGATCGAGCTGCCCAACGCCTGGCCGGTGATCCTGGCCGGCGTACGCGTCGCCACCCTGCTCACCATCGGCATCGCGGCCATCGCCGCGCTGGTGGGCGGCCCCGGGCTCGGCAACGAGATCTTCACCGGGATCCGTCGAATCCCCGCCGCCGGCTCGCTCGAGTCGCTGCTCGGCGGGACGATCGTGATCGTGATCCTCGCCATGCTCTTCGACCTGCTGTACCTGGCCATCGGCCGCCTGACGATCCCCCGAGGCATCCGTGACTGACTCGATGATCCAGCTCCACGAGCTGACCAAGCGCTTCCCCGGTCAGGCTCGTCCCGCCGTCGACCGCGTGACCATGGACATTCCACGCGGCGAGATCGTCGTGTTCGTCGGCCCGTCGGGCTGTGGCAAGACCACGACGATGAAGATGATCAACCGCATCATCGAGCCGACCTCGGGCCGGATCGTGCTCGACGGCGAGGACGTCACTGACGTCGATCCCAACCAGCTGCGCCGACGTATCGGCTACGTCATCCAGCAGATCGGGCTGTTCCCCCACGTCACGATCAAGGACAACGTGGCCACGGTTCCCGAGCTGCTCGGGTGGGACAAGGCCCGCACCATGGCCCGGGTCGACGAGCTGCTCGACGTGGTCGGGCTCGAGCCCGACATGTACCGCGACCGCTACCCCAAGGAACTGTCCGGCGGCCAGCGCCAGCGCGTCGGGGTCGCCCGGGCACTCGCGGCCGACCCGCCGGTGCTGCTGATGGACGAGCCGTTCGGCGCGATCGACCCGATCACCCGCACGCGGTTGCAGAACGAGTTCCTGCGGCTGCAGGCCGAGCTGCACAAGACGATCGTGTTCGTCACCCACGACATCGACGAGGCGATCAAGATGGGTGACCGGATCGCGATCCTCAAGGAGCACTCAGAGATCGCGCAGTTCGACACGCCCGAGAAGATCCTCACCGCCCCGGCCAACGAGTTCGTCGAGGACTTCGTGGGGTCCGGTGCGACCCTCAAGCGCCTGAAGCTCTCGCGGGTCCGCGACGTGGAGGCCATCGACGACGCACTCACCGGCCGCATCGACGAACCCCGCGAGGTGCTGCGCCAGCGGCTCAACGAGTCGGACTGGACCGCGATGCTGGTGCTCGACGAGCAGCAGCGCCCCGTGCGGTGGCTGCGCGCCCCCGACTTCCGCTCCGATCGGCCGGTGCGAGAGCTGGGCATGCCCGCGGTCGCCACCGTCGAGAAGCAGGCCACGCTCTCCGATGCGCTCGAGGAGATGCTGCTCGGCTCGGCCGGAGTGGCCATCGTGGTGGACGGCCGCGGCCGCTACCTCGGCCTGATCGACATCGACAGCATCATCACCTCGATCCAGACCATGCGCGAGGCCGAGACCGAGTTCTACCGCGCCGCCAAGCTCATCGACCCCTCCGAGGTCGCCACCCTATGAGCATCACGGACACGCTGAAGCCCTTCGACCCCGCCGAGGCGGCCGAGATCGCCGTCCGCGAGGATGCTGCGGCCGACCGCCGGGCCAAGCGGGCGCGCCTGGTGCATTACCTGGGCATGCCGATCTTCCTGCTGGCCGTGCTCGTCGGGCTGTACCTGTACGTCGGCGCCCAGGAACTCGACTCGATCGAGACCCGGCGGCTGACCGCTGAGATCCTGCTCGAGCAGACCCGCCAGCACCTGACGCTGACCGTGCTGTCGACGATCTTCGTGCTGCTGCTCGCGGTCCCGATGGGCATCCTGATCACGCGCCCGCCGACCCGCGGGTTCGCGCCCTACATCATCGGGCTGGGCAACGCCGGACAGGCGATCCCGTCCCTCGGGCTACTCGCCCTGCTGTTCTACCTGTTCCGCGTCACCCCCGGCCTGCCCTCGACCGGGACCTTCCCGGTGGTGGTGTCGTTGGTCGGCTACTCGTTCCTGCCCATCCTGCGCAACACCATGGTGGGGCTCGAGCAGGTCGACCGCAGCGTGCTGGAAGCCGGTGCGGGCATGGGCATGTCCAACACCCGGCTGCTCGCCCGGATCGAACTGCCGCTGGCCGTCCCGGTCATCCTGGCCGGGGTGCGCACCGCGCTGGTGCTCAACGTCGGAACCGCCACGCTGGCGTTCCTGTTCGGTGGTGGCGGGCTCGGACAGACCATCTTCCAGGGCTTCCAGCTGCGCCGTACCCCGATCCTGATCACCGGGGCGGTGCTGGTCGCCGTGCTGGCCCTGCTGGTGGACTACGTCGCCGGGCTGATCGAGGAGAAGCTCACCCCCAAGGGGTTGTAGGTCTCTGCGGCCCGACCCTCTCTGATCCGGAAGCGAACCTACTACCACTGTCGTACCCTTGGTTCAGAATCCCGCGACCACCCGGTCGCACCGACCGAACCACGACCCCTGACCACGAGGACAAGGAAGCCCATGACTCGCGCACGACGCCTGCGACTGCTCGCCTCCGTGGCGGCAGCAGCCCTGCTCGCCACGGCCTGCGGCAACGGCCTGGAGGGCGACACCGACGATGACGCTGCCGCCGACAACGGGGAGGTGGCCGAGGCCGGCACCGAGTCCCTCGAGGGTGCGGACATCACCGTCGCCTCCAAGGACTTCGACGAGCAGTTGGTGCTCGGCTACATCTCGGTCGCCCTGCTCGAGGACGCCGGCGCCAACGTGACCGACGAGGTCAACCTCGGCGGCACCGACGCCGCTCGCGGCGCGCTCGAGGCCGGCGAGATCGACCACTACTGGGAGTACACCGGCACCGCCTGGATCTCCTTCTTCGGCGAGACCGACCCGATCCCCGACCGGGTCGAGCAGTACGAGGCCGTCCGTGACCGGGACGCGGCCGAGCGCGGGCTGTACTGGCTCGAGCCCACCCTGTTCAACAACACCTACGGCATCGCGATGTCCCAGGAGGCCAACGCGGAGCTCGGCGGCATCTCGACCATCTCGGAGATGGGCGAACTGCTCGAGTCCGACCCGGATGCGGTGACCCTCTGCGTGGAGTCGGAGTTCTCGGCGCGTGACGACGGCCTGCCGGGCATGGAAGCCCACTACGATATCGAGATCCCCGGCGGCAACGTTACCGTGCTCGACACCGGCGTGATCTACGGCGCCACCGCCGACCGCGACCCGTGCAACTTCGGTGAGGTGTTCACCACCGACGGTCGCATCGCCTCACTCGACCTGGTCGTGCTCGAGGACGACGAGGCCTTCTTCCCGCTGTACAACGTGGCCCCGGTGTTCGTCGAGGACGTCTACGCCACCTACGGTGCGACGCTGGCCGAGCTGTACGCCCCGGTGTCGGCCGTGCTCGACGACGACACCATGCAGGAACTCAACGCGCGGGTGTCCGCCGACGGTGAGCGTCCCGAGGACGTCGCCCGTGACTGGCTGAGCGAGAACGGCTTCATCGGCTGAGCCTGATCCGTCGCCTGCCTCCGCGCCCCCGGCCATCCGGTCGGGGGCGCGGAGCGTTCGGCCGGCACGGTGGGTCGCTCGAGGGGGTGCTCCCGGTGGCGCCCCGCTCAGCCCTCGGCGACCCCGGCCCGCAGCTCGGTGACCAACGCGGCCACCCGCTCGGGTGCCCCGGCGGCCGAGCCCTCACCGGCGGCGCGCACCACCGAGGAGCCGACGATGACCCCGTCGGCGTAGCCTGCCACCTCGGCGGCCGAGGCGCGGTCCTTGACGCCGATGCCCACGGCGATCGGCAGGTCAGTTCGGGTCCCCACCCGGGCGACCAGGGCCTCGGTCACGTCCCCGGCAACCGCGTTGACCCCGGTGACCCCGAGCAGCCCGGTGGCGTACACGAAGCCCGACGAGGCCGCAACGATGGCCGCCAGCCGCTCGTCGGTCGACACCGACGAGGCCAGGAAGACGGTAGCCAGCCCGCAGCGGTCGGCCTGCTCCAGCCACGGCCCGGCCTCGGCCACCGGCAGGTCGGGCAGGATCACCCCGTCGATGCCGGCTTCCGCGAGCTCGTCGGCGAACCGGGCCCAGCCGCGGGTGTCAGCGATGGTGACGTAGGTCATGACCAGCTTGGGGACGTCGAGGTGGCGAAGCCCGGCCACCAGCTCGAGCTGCTCGGCGACCGTGGTGCCGGCCTCGAGCACGTGCTGGTTCGCGGCCTGGATGATCGGCCCGTCCATCATCGGATCGGAGAACGGCAGGCCGATCTCGAGCACGTCGGCACCGGCGGCGACCGCCGCCTCGAAGCAGGCCCGGGAGGTGGCCGGATCCGGGTAGGCAGCGGTGAGATACACCACAAGTGCCGCCCGGTCTTCGACGGCAGCACGGTCGAAGGCGGCCTGGATGCGGGCCGGACCGCGGTCGGGAGCCGATCCTGACGACGGCTGCGGCCCGGCGCCGATCGCCGCGCTCACGGGGTCCTCCGTCCGGTCGGCGGAGCGGCGGCGAAGGCTCGGTCCACCCCGAGCTCCCAGCCGGCGACCTCGACGACCTCGTCGACGTCCTTGTCCCCACGGCCCGACATCGTCAGGATGACGCGGGCGCCCTCGCCCAGCGCCTCGCGGCCGTGACGCAGCACCCACCCGACGGCATGGGCCGGTTCGAGCGCCGGGATGATGCCCTCGAGTTCGCAGGTGCGCCGGAATCCGTGCAGCGCATCGTCGTCGGTGGCGCTGACGTAGGTGGCCCGCCCGCTGGTCGCCAGGTGGGCGTGCTCGGGCCCGACGCCCGGATAGTCGAGCCCGGCGGACACCGAGTGCGCCGGGGAGACCTGCCCGTCGTCGTCGACCAGCACGATCGAACGTGAGCCGTGCAGCACGGCCTCGCGGCCCTCGGTGAGGGTGGCGGCCGAGCGACCGGTGCCCACCCCCTCACCTGCCGCCTCGACCCCGATCAGGCGCACATCGTCGACCTCGATCCACTCGGCGAAGGAGCCGATCGCGTTGGATCCCCCGCCGACGCAGGCGATGACCGCGTCGGGCTGCCCGCCGGCCTGCTCGGGGAACTGCCGGCGCGTCTCCCGGGAGATCACGGCCTGCAGCGTGCGCACGATGGTCGGGAACGGGTGGGGCCCCATCGCCGAACCGATCAGGTAGTGGGTGGTGGCCACGTTGGTGACCCAGTCCCGCATGGCCTCGTTGATGGCGTCCTTGAGGGTGCGGGTCCCGCTCTCGACCGGGATCACCTCGGCCCCGAGCAGTTGCATGCGCACCACGTTGAGCCGTTGTCGGCGGCAGTCCTCGGCCCCCATGTACACCGTGCACTCGAGCCCGAACAGGGCCGCGGCGGTGGCGGTGGCCACGCCGTGCTGGCCCGCACCGGTCTCGGCGATGACCCGGGGCTTGCCCATGCGGCGGGCGAGCAGCGCCTGACCGACGACGTTGTTGACCTTGTGCGAGCCGGTGTGGGCGAGGTCCTCGCGCTTGAGCCAGACCTCCACCCCGGCCTCCTCGGAGAGCCGGATGGCGTGGTACAGGGCCGTGGGCCGCCCGCCGTAGTCGGCGAGCAGCCCGGTGAGCTCGAGCGCGAAGGTGGGGTCGTGCTGGGCCTCGTCCCAGGCGTCGACGAGTTCGGCGAGTGCGCCCGACAGGGCCTCGGGCACGTACTGACCGCCGAAGCGGCCGAAGTAGCCCTCGCGGGCGAGTTCGGCCTCTGGACGGACCGGCAGGGAGGTGCTCATGACGGCTCCTGATCGCGGACGTGCGATCGAACGGGGGTCGGACTTGGGGCCGGGTTCGGGCCCGAGCTTGGGGCCGGGTTCGGGACCGAGCTTGGGGCCGGACTTGGTGCCGCGCCGGCGGCGACCAGCGCGGCCACGGCCGCCTGGGGGTCGGCGGCGGTCACCAACGCCTCCCCGACCAGCACCACGTCCGCCCCCTCAGCGGCGGCTCGAGCCACGTCTTCAGGTGCGCGGACCCCCGACTCGGCGACGGCCAGCGCCTGCTCGGGCAGCGTCGGGCGCAGCCGGGCGAAGGCGCCGCGGTCGAGCTCGAAGGTGCGCAGGTCACGGGCGTTGACGCCGACGATGCGCGCGCCGAGGTGCCGGGCCCGCACCACCTCGGCGTCATCGTGGACCTCGACGAGCGCATCGAGGCCGGCTGCCATGGCCTCGTCGTGCAGGCGGGCCAGTGTCGCGTCGTCCAGTGCGGCCACGATAAGCAGGACGGCGGCGGCGCCGGCCGCGCGGGCCTCCCAGACCTGGTAGGTGTCGACCAGGAAGTCCTTGCGCAGGGTCGGGATGCCCAGCGCCGCGACGTCGGCGAGGTCTCCGAGTGAACCGGCGAAGCGGTCGGGTTCGGTCAGCACCGACACCGCGGCGGCGCCGCCGTCGTGGTAAGCGCGGGCACAGGCCGGCGCGTCGAGGTTGGGAGCGAGCGGACCGCGGGAGGGCGAGGCACGCTTGATCTCGGCGATCACCGCCACACCGGGCTGCGACAACGCGGCCCGGAACGACGGGGCGGCGGGGGCGGCGGCGGCCCGCTCACGCAGGGCGTCGAGGGGCTCGGCGGCCCGGGCGGCCGCGACGCGACGGTGCGCGCCGGCGAGCAGGTCGTCGAGGTAGAGCGTGGGCACAGAGATCCCCGGTCGGTGTCGGGGCGCAGGGTACGGCGGCGGGCCGCCCGCGGCGAGAGCGCCGCGCCTAGGTCCGGAGCGCCTCGGCGGCGCGGATAGCGGCGATCAGCGCACCGGCCTTGCTGCGGGTCTCCTGCTCCTCGGCGTGGGGTCGGGAGTCAGCCACGATCCCGGCGCCGGCCTGCACGGTCGCGGTGCCGTCCTTGAGCACCACGGTGCGGATCGTGATGCAGGTGTCGAGGTTGCCGGCGAGGTCGACGTACCCGACCGCACCGGCGTACGGTCCTCGCCGGGTGGGCTCGAGCGCGTCGATGATCTGCATCGCCCGGACCTTGGGAGCGCCGGACACCGTGCCTGCGGGGAAGGTCGCGCGTAGCACGTCGACGGGACCGAACTCCTCACGCAGCGTGCCGGTGACCGCGCTGACCAGGTGCATGACGTGGCTGTAGCGCTCGACGTGCATCATCTCGTCGACCCGCACCGTGCCGACTTCACAGACCCGGCCGAGGTCGTTGCGAGCGAGATCGACGAGCATGACGTGCTCGGCGCGCTCCTTGGCGTCGGCGAGCAGGTCGCGTTCGAGATCGCGGTCCTCGGCGGGGGACTCGCCCCGCGGTCGGGTGCCCGCGATCGGCCAGGTCTCGACGTGCCGCCCGTTGACCTGGACCAGCGCCTCGGGCGAGGAGCCCACGATCTGGGCGTCACCGAGATCGAGCAGGTAGAGGTAGGGCGAGGGGTTGATCACCCGCAGCACGCGGTACAGGTCGAAGGCGCTGGCCTCGGTGTCGAGCGCGAAACGCTGGCTGACCACGGTCTGGAAGGTGTCGCCGGCGCGGATGTGCTCCTTGACCTGCTCGACCATCGCCTCGTACTCACCCTCGGCGAGGTTGGAGGGTGCCGGCTGCTCGGGGCCGCGCACCGGCGGCGCCACGGGGCGCAGTGGCGGCGCGCCGGCGCTGAGCCGGTCCACGACCGCGTCGGTCGCGGCCACGGCCGCGTCGTAGAGGTCCGAGACCGCGTCGGGGTCGCGCGGACCGCCGGCGTCGGCGTCCACGACGACGTTGGTGACCACGGTCAGGACCTGCCGGAGGTGGTCGAGAGCGACCACGTGCCGGGGGAACATCATGACCACGTCGGGCAGCCCGAGGTCGTCGCGGCCGGTGTCAGGGATCGTCTCCACCTCACGTACCGCGTCGTAGCCGATGTAGCCGACCGCACCACCGTGCAGCGGGAGGTCGAGCAGCGAAGGGGCACGCAGCGCGTCGGTGCTGCGGGCCAGGGCATCGAGCGGACCCGTCGCCCTCCGGGCGTCGGCCGGTGGCTCGCCCTGCCAGGACACCGCGCCGTCCCGGCCGTGCAGCACGAGGAACGGATCGAACCCGATGAACGAGTAGCGCCCCCAGCGCTCCCCGTGCTCGGCGGACTCCAGCAGGAAGCTCGGGCCGGCGCCCGACAGCTTCGCGTGAACCGACAGGGGGGTCTCGAGATCGGCGAGCACCTCGCGCCAGACCGGGACCACGGCATGCTCGGCGGCGAACTCGAGGAACTGCTCACGGCTGGGGTTCACGCTCACCGATCAGGCTCCTGGGTGGGAGAGGAGGTCGACAGGGTCCGGTGGAAGCAGCTGCGCGCCCCGGTGTGGCACGCGAACCCGTGCCCGCCCTGGTCGACGAGAACGAGCAGGGTGTCGCCGTCGCAGTCCAGGCGCAGGTCCACGACCCGCTGGGTGTTGCCCGAGGTCGCGCCCTTGTGCCACAGCTCGCGGCGCGAGCGGCTGTAGAACACGGTCTCGCCGAGTTCGCGCGTGCGCTGCAGCGACTCGGCGCTCATCCAGGCGACCATCAGCACCTCGCCGGTGTCGTGCTGCTGCACGACCGCAGGGATCAGGCCGCGATCGTCGAATCGGACGGCCTGCAGCGGAGCTTGCCCTGCCACTGCCGTGCCTTCCGCCACGCATCCGCGCCCGCTCGCAGGGTCACCCTACCCGACCTCGGACCCACCCCGGACGGGTGGTCGAACCAGGCTGTTGTCCACGAGCCACTGCCAATCCGGCCCCAGTCGTCTACCGTCACCCCTACGAGCAGCCGAGCGGAGCAGAACCCCGATGACCACGCCCGCAGCCTGGCACCCCGACCCAACGGGCCGGCACGAACAACGCTACTGGGACGGATCGCAGTGGACCGAGCACGTGTCCGATGCCGGGCAGGTCTCCAGCGACCCCGTCGACGGCGGCGCCCCCGCCCAGCAGTCGGCGGCCGCCGCGACCCCGACCGCCACCGACCAACCAGCGGACTGGTACCCCGACCCCAGCGGCCGACACGAACTGCGCTACCACGACGGCACCACCTGGACCGACCACGTCTCCGACGCCGGCCAGGTCACCTCCGACCCGATGACCGCCGCACCTGCGGCCACCGGAGCTGAACCGGCAGCCTCCGGGCCGGTCGACCAGCCCGACACGCAGCAGGCGCCGGCCGAGGACGCTGGCAAGTCGGCGGACTGGTACCCCGACCCCAGCGGCCGACACGAACTGCGCTACCACGACGGCACCACCTGGACCGACCACGTCTCGGACGCCGGCCAGGTCACCTCCGACCCGATGGCCGCCGAACCTGCGTCCGCCGAACCAGAGCGTGAACCCGAGCCCGAACCAGAACCCGAACCAGAAGCCGAACCAGAACCCGAGGCGACGGGTCGCGAGACGGTCATGCTGTCGGGCTACGTGCCCGGTGCCGGGACCGACCCGCAGCCTGCCGACCCCCCCGGAGCAGGGGGCGCGACTGGTGGCTCAGGAGCGGCCGGCCCCGAGCCGGCTACCGGACAGCCCGCCAACTGGCTGGCCGACCCGACCGGCCGGCACGAGTTCCGCTACTGGGACGGCTCGAGTTGGACCGACCACGTGTCCGACGCCGGGCAGGTGTCGAGCGACCCGGTCGACGGAAGCGGCTCCGCCCCGGCGGCCGCCGCCCAGCAACCCGTCACCGGTCAGGGCTTCACGGCCCAGCAACCCTCCTACGGCCAGCCCCAGCAGGCCTACCCGCAGCAGGCCGGCGGGTTCCCCCAGGCCGGCCAGTCACCGCCGGCCAGCAGTGCCACCAACGGCGCGGCGGTGGCAGCGCTGATCATCGGGCTGCTGTCGCTGCTGATCGGTTGGATCCCGTTCATCGGCCTGATCGCCGTGGTCGGCGGCCTGATCGCCCTGATCCTGGGCTTCATCGGTCGCGGCAAGGTCAAGAAGCAGCAGGCATCGGGCAAGGGCATGGCCACCACGGGCATCGTGACCGGGATCCTGGCCATCCTGTTGGGCATCGCCAGCACGTTGATCCCGGTGCTGTTCTTCAGCAGCTTCGTCGAGGAGATGGAAGAGTTCACCGCCTGCGTCGATGCCGGCGGCAGCCAGGAGCAGTGCTTCGAGGAGCACGCACCCGGCTGGATGCAACGGCTGGTCGACGTCGACGACCTCAACCTCGGTATCGACGTTGGAAGCAACAACTGAACGCAGCACCCTTGTCGTTCGGTCCCGGCGACCCCACCGTCCCGACGGTGGCCGTCGTCGGCGCCGGGCGGGCGACCCCGGAGCAGGAGCAGGCAGCCCACAGGGTCGGAGCCGGGCTGGCAGGAGCCGGGATCACGGTCGTGACCGGGGGGCTCGGCGGGGTCATGGCGGCCGCCAGCCACGGGGCACGTCGGGCGGGGGGCCGCACGGTGGGCATCCTGCCCGGCAGCGATCGTCGGGCCGCCAACCCCGACGTCGAGGTGGCACTGCCGACCGGGCTCGGCGAGGCCCGCAACCTGCTGGTGATCCGAGCCGCGGACGTGGTCATCGCCGTGGGCGGCGAGTACGGCACCCTCTCCGAGCTCGCCCTCGCGCTCAAGGCCGGCATCCCGGTCATCGGTCTGGACACCTGGCAGCTCCACCGCGATGGCCGCCGCGACAAGGGCATCGAGGTGGCGACCAGCCCCGAGGACGCCGTCACGCGGGCCTGCCACCACCTTCGTCTCCGGCCGGAAACACCCGGGGACACACCTGGGGACACACCTGGGGACACACCTGGGGACACACCTGGGGACACACCTGGGGACACACCTGGGGACACACCTGGGGACACACCTGGGGACACACCCACCGATGCAACCTCCGCCCCGCCCCCGCGGTGAGCGGCGCCGGCCAGTCACCCGTGACCTGCCCACACTGCGGGCAGCCAGCCACCCCTGGCTTCTCGCCGGGGGCGGCGGTGACCCAGGGCACGATCGCCGCCAGCCTGGAGCGGCGACCCACGCTGCGCTGTGCGGCCGGCCACCGCGCACCGGACCCGGCCACCGATGTCGGCGTCGTGCTCAGCGCCTGCGCCGAGCAGGTCCCGACGGCGTTGGGCGGTCGCTTGCGCGCCGAGCGTTGCCGGCGATGCCGCGCACCGCTGCGGATGCCGGTGCGACGCACGACACGCACGGTGTCGGTGGCCGATGCCTCCCCGCTGGGGGTGCTCACCCTGCACCTGGACATCCCGGCCACCCGGTGCCCGGACTGCGGCCTGGACCAGGTCCCGGCACGCTCACGCGACGAGGTGGCCGCCGCGGCACGTCAGGCGCTGGTCGCCGAACCGACGCCGGACTGATCCAGCGGCTCGCGTACCACCACCCCGCGGGCGGCCATGGCGTACTTGACCTCGGCGATGCTCAGCTCCCCGAAGTGGAAGATCGACGCGGCCAGCACCGCCGAGGCCCGGCCCTCGAGCACGCCCTGGGCGAGGTGCTCGGCGGTCCCGGCCCCACCCGAGGCGATCACCGGCACCCGCACCCGGTCGGTGACCTCACGCAGCAACTCGAGATCGAAGCCGCGCTTGGTGCCGTCGCGGTCCATCGAGGTCAGCAGGATCTCACCGGCGCCGAGCTCGACCGCCCGCGCGCACCACGCCAACGCATCCAGCTCGGTGGGCGTGCGCCCCCCGTGCACATAGACCTGCCAGCCGGCGCTGGGATCCTCGGCTCGGCGCCGCCGGGCGTCGACGGCCACCACCACCGACTGCGATCCGACGGCCTCGGCGGTCTCGGCCAACAGCTCGGGGCGCTGCACGGCCGCGGTGTTGAACGCGATCTTGTCGGCCCCGGCGTGCAGCATCGCGCGGGCGTCGGCCACCGACCGCATCCCGCCGCCGACCGCGAACGGGATCGACACCTCTTCGGCGGTGCGTTCGACGACCTCACGCAGAATCGCGCGCGCATCGCTCGAGGCGGTGATGTCGAGGAAGACCAACTCGTCGGCGCCCTCGAGGTCGTAGCGGCGAGCCAGTTCGACCGGATCGCCGGCATCGCGCAGCCCCACGAAGTTCACGCCCTTGACGACCCGGCCCTCGGTGACGTCCAGGCAGGGAATGATCCGGGCGGCCAGACCCGGACCAGCATCGACGATGGCCACCTCGGGCACGCTCATGAGCTCGGCTCTCCCGCCGGTCCGGCGCAGGCGGCCAGCGCCTGCTCGGCGGTGAACGCCCCGGCGTACAGCGCCTTTCCCACGATGACCGCATCGACCTGTCCGTGGCAGCCGGCGAGCAGCGCGAGGTCCGCGAGGCTGGCCACCCCACCCGAGGCGGTGAGGTGGGCCGGGGTGGCCTCAGCGACCCGGCGCAGCAGTTCGATGTTGGGCCCCTGCAGCATGCCGTCCCGGGCGACGTCGGTGACCACGAACCGTGGCACACCGAGCTCGGTGAGCACCGCGAGGGTCTCGAACAACTCGCCAGCCTCCTCGGTCCAGCCACGGGCCTGCAGGGTGGTGCCGCGCACGTCGAGGCCCACGGCGATGCGCGGGCCGACGCGGTCGAGCACGGCGGCCACGAAACCCGGGTCGCTCAGCGCCATGGTGCCGATGACCACCCGCTCGGCGCCGTACGCGAAGGAGGCCTCGACGTCGGCGAGCGTGCGGACCCCACCCGAGGCCTGCACCCGGCAACCGGTGGCCTCGACGATCGCCGCGATCAGGTGGCGGTTGCGCGGCTCGCCGGTGAAGGCCGCATCGAGGTCGACCACGTGCAGCCACTCGGCGCCGGCGTCGGCGAAGCGGCCGGCGGCGGCGACGGGGTCGACGTCGTAGACGGTCTCGTCCTCGGCGCGGCCCTGGGTGAGCCGCACGGCGCGGCCGTCCTTGAGGTCGACAGCGGGGTACAGGGTGAGCACGCTCGGCTCCTCGGACGGGTGGACGGGTGGACGGGTGGACGGGCAGGAGGGCCGCCGGGCACGACGCTCGGCGCTGCGGCCGCCCAGCGTAGGCCCCGCACCCGCGGTCCCGCACCGCTCGGCGTCTGGCGGCCTCGTACCCGGTAGGTCACACTGAGAGGGTGGCCAGCATCGAACTCGAGGACATCACCGCCTCCCGAGGGGGCCAGGTCCTGGTGCGCGGGGTGAGCCTGGCCATCGCCGACCGCGAGCGGCTGGTGCTGCTCGGGGCGAGCGGATCGGGCAAGACCTCGCTGCTGCGGGTGATCGCCGGGGTCCAGGAGGTCGACCACGGCCGGATCCGCATCGACGGCCGCGACGTCACCCACGCGCCGCCGCGGGAACGCGACCTGTCGATGGTGACCCAGGACGGGAGCCTCCAGCCGCACCTCGACGTGCGCGACAATCTCGGGTTCTCCCTGCGGATCCGAAAGACCCCCCGGGCGCAGATCGACGAGCGGGTCGAGGCCGAAGCCCGCGCCTTCTCGCTCACCGACCTGCTGTCGCGGCGGCCGGGCACGCTGGCCCAGGGCGAGCGCCACGAGGTGGCGCTGGCCCGCACCCTGGTGCGACCCGGCCAGCACGCGGTGCTGGTCGACGAGCCCTTCGCCCGGATCGACGCCCCACGGCGCGCGACGCTGCTGCGCGAGCTGGTCGGACTCCAGGAGGGCTACGGCCTGACGCTGGTGGTCGCCACCAACGACCAGCGCGTTGCGATGGGCATGGCCCACCGCATCGCGGTGCTCGACCGTGGCGCGCTGCTGCAGGTCGACACCGCCGGAACGATGCACCGGCGACCCGCCGACGTGGTCGTGGCCGGTGCGGTCGGCGACCCCCCGATGAACCTCATCGACGGCCGCATCCAGCGCCTGGGCGGCCGGGTCGAGGTGGCGGCCGACGACCTGCGCATCCCGACCTGGGAGCCGGCGCTCACCGCCCATGTCGGCACGCGGATCACGGTCGGCATCCGCCCCACGGATCTGACGCTGACCGACGAGGGTGGAGCGGGGGTGATCCACGGCACGGTACGCCAGCGGGCTTTCCTTGGCCCGTCGGTCGCGCTGCACGTGGACGACGGTCAGCGGACGCTGACCGCGGTCGTTCCCACCCCGGGCGTGGGGGCCGGCACCGCGGTGAAGCTGGCACTGCAGCCCGCCGACGTGCACGTGTTCGACGCGGTGACCGGGCTCGCCCTCGCCCACGGGGTGTAGGACTCCCCTGAGTACGCCCCTGACCGCTCCGCAAGGGCGCTACAGCCCGGCGATCCAGTTGCGCAGCAGCCGCTGACCGACCGGGCCCGACTTCTCGGGGTGGAACTGGGTACCCACCACGCTGCCCTCGCGCACCAGGCAGGGGAAGTCCACGCCGCCGTAGGCGCAGCGACCGACCACATGGGCATCGGCGACCGGAACGGCATAGTAGGAGTGCACGAAGTACAGCCGCCGGCCCGCGACCCCGGCCAGCAGTGGATCGGCATCGCAACCGGCTGCGGGATGTACCAGGTCCCAGCCCATGTGCGGCACGACCGCATCGGCGGGGAAGCGCTGCACGACCCCGGGCAGCAGCCCGAGGCCGGGCTCGTCGCCCTCCTCGGAGCGCTCGTAGAGCAACTGCATGCCCACGCAGATGCCGAACACTGGCCGCTGCTCGGCGATGAAGGCCGACACGACCTGCTCGAGGCCCGAGCGCCGCAGTTGCGCGAGGCAGGTGCTGAAGTGGCCGACTCCCGGCACGACGAGCACGTCGCTGCGCTCGGCCACCGCCGGATCAGCGGTGATCACGGCCCGGGCCCCGGCCGCGTCCAGCCCCCGCTTGGCCGAGCGCACGTTGCCGGCGTCGTAGTCCAGCACCGCCGCGGTGAGGGCGGCACTCACTGCAGTACGCCCTTGGTGGAGGGAGTCCCGGCGCCGGTCACCGCGACCGCACGCCGCAGCGCGACGGCCACCGCCTTGAACACCGACTCGAAGGTGTGGTGGGTGTTGTCGCCCGACAGGTTGTGCACGTGCAGGGTGATGCGGGCGTTGGCGACCACCGCCTCGAAGAAGTGTTTGACCAGGGAGGTCTCGAAGCTGGTGCCGATCACCTCGATGGGCACCGTGCAGTCCCACACGAGGTAGGGGCGGCCCGACAGGTCGATCGCCACCCGGGTCAGCGCCTCGTCGATGGGTACGGTGGCGTCCCCGAACCGCTCCACCCCGACACGCTCCCCCCAGGCCTCAGCCAGCGCCTGCCCGAGGGCGATGCCGACGTCCTCGACGGTGTGGTGGGCGTCGATCTCGAGGTCGCCGTCGGCCTGCACGGTGAGGTCGAGCCGTCCGTGGCGACCGAGTTGGTCGAGCATGTGGTCGAAGAACGGCACGCCGGTTGCAACGCGGCTGCTGCCCGATCCGTCGAGGTCGACGCGGACCTCGATGCGGGTCTCGCGGGTGGCGCGGGTGATGTGGCCGACGCGGCTCATCTCAGGTCCTCTCGGGGCTCGGGGCCGTCTGCTGCATCGGGGCCGTCTGCTGCATCGGGGCCGTCTGCTGCATCGGGGC